>DASXTQ010000014.1:0-6976 GCA_036505295.1 Candidatus Eiseniibacteriota bacterium | reverse complement strand
TCGTGTGGGAAAGAAAAGGAACGAAGTTCCTTGAAGTCCTCTCGTCCAAACCCGCGCCGGTTTCAACCACGCCGGCCACCAAGCCATGACCATCCTCGGCTTCCGAGCGATGAAGCGGGCGACCCCACTCGCCTTGCTCCTTCTCCTCCTCCTCGCAGCGAGCCCGCAAGGCGCGAACCAGACCTCGAAACCGGCCGCTGGTGTGACCGGGCCGGCCGCAGCGTCTAAGCCCGAGGGTTCGAACCGGCACTATGTCACGCTGCGCGGCGAAATCGTCGACTACTACTGCTACATTGAGAAGGGCCTTACGGGCCTCGCCCACAAAGCATGCGGCACGAACTGCGTGGCGGGCGACGTCTGTATGGGGCTCCTCACCACCGACGGCGTACTCTGCATGATCTCGGTGAACCACCTGCGAGCGATGGATCCCGGGAGCATGGTTTCGGTTCCTGATCCGTTCAACACCTGCCGACATTGGATTGCGGAAAACGTAGACCTGAGCGGTTACGCGATGGAGCGGAAGGGTCAGCGGATCATCGAGATCATGGATGTCAAGAAGGCGTCCGGCAACCCACCAGCAAGATCTCAGTAGAACAAGAAAACCGCTTCCCCTTGCGCGTTGCAGGACCCAGCACCTCGGCTGGGCCTCGAGCCCGCACCTCTTCGAAAATGAGGTGGAGAGGATGAGGGTGCCGCAGCGCCCCTTGGCCGCGCCCGGAGCCTCATGATGGGCGCGGACCTTCTCCCGGCGATTGGCGTCGGGCTGCTCGGCGGGGCGCTCGTGGGGCTAACCGGCGTCGGGGCGGGCTCCGTGATCGCCGCGCTCCTGCTCGTGTGTTACCAATCGGTGGCGCCCCAGACGATCGTGGGTTCCGCGACCCTGCAGGCCGTCGCGATGAAGTTGGTTGGTGTCTGGGCGCGGCGGCAGTTCCAGCTCCGCGAGCGAAGGCTGGGCGTGGCCATGGCGGCTGGCGCGATTCCGCTCGCGGTGGCGGGTGCGTGGGTCAGCAGCCGACTGAGCGATGCCACGCTCCGGCCGGTCGTCTCGGCCGTCCTGATCGCAGTCGGGGGAACCCTGATTGTGCAGGCGGCGCAGGCGCGACGGAGGGCTCGCCCGGAGACGGCCCTCGCGGCGAGCGATCCCGCCCAGGTCCAAATCGCGTGTGTCGGGGCTGGCGTCGGCTTCATCGCCGGCCTGACGAGCGTCGGAACGGGAACCCTCTTCGTAAGCGCGCTCGTAGGACCCCTTGGCGTGGCCGCGCGCCGTGCGGTCGGCGCGGCACTGGTCGCGGGTCTCCTGACACTCTCGGTCTCGGGAGCGACTCACCTGCTGCTCGGGCACGTGGATCCGGGGCTCGTGTTCGGTACCTGTCTGGGCTCGGTGCCCGGTGTGCTCTTCGGAACCGCCTTCTCGCAAAGGCTTCGCACGCGCGCCCTGCGCGGCCTCATCGGCACTGGGATCATCGTGGCGGCGCTCGTATCGATGGCACCGTGGAACAACCGGTGACCTGACTCGGCGATCAGTCTTGGGAGCGCGGACTCACTCCGGAATATCGTAGAGGAATGCGCGGCGGAGCCGCTCGGGTCTTCGTTCCGGGTCGAAACCGGAGCAAAGCCAGGCATGCCAGGAGCGGACGGCGACTTCGGTTATCTGTTCCGGGCGGAACTCCACTCCGCCGTAGCTGAATCGATCATGACTCCACGCCAGGTTGCTCCGCTTATAGAAGAAGGCGCAGAGCCGTTCCTTTCCCTCGCGTGGCGTGAAGAGTTTCAAACGGCAGCGGCTCGCAGCGACCCCGGTCGAACCGACCGGGATCAGCTCCAGACCGGCCGCGGCCCCATCGATCTCGAACCCCTCAGGCGCCGATTCAAACACATCGAGGACCGGCGCAAGGTCTGGATTCCGCTCGAGCTCCCCTGCGATCTTCCGAGAGACGGAGCCGCCTTCCCGATTGATCAGCACGGCTGAAGCGTGGCGGAACGCGTGGAGAGATTTCGCGGGCGGAGCTTGCTTTCGAAGATAGGTCTGGCCGCCCAGCGGGCGAGCTCTAGCCAGCGATCGTAGGCCCATGTGGAAATGCCGGGGCGGGCCAGATAGCGGGTGTCGTCCGGTTGGCAGACCAAGCTCACCTCGATGTTCGGAGCGACTCCGATGGGAATCCGGTTCCGTTTACAGGCTTCGAACACATGCGCGAATACGGCGCGCATGTCCTCGTATCGAGGAGGCGGATGGCGCTCCATTTCCGATCCAATCACCGGACGGAAGACGCACACAGTCGGAAACGCGCCGACACCGGTGATGTAGTCGATCGCGCGCAGGGTGTCCTCGATCGGCTCGACCCCGGCAATGATCTCTCCCGAGACCGCGCCCTTCCCCAGCTTCCCGGCGGTGTACTCGAGAGCGTCAAAGAAGGCTCTCTGACCGAGCAGCGCCTGCTTTCCTGGAAGATACCGTGCGAAATACTCGGGACTGTGGAACTCGTAGCAGAAGGAAAAGTGATCGGCTCCAAGGTCGATCAGACGATCGTAAACGGCCAGGTGGCGACTCGGGGTGAGCTGCACTCCCACCAGCGCGCCGACCTCTGCCTTCACGGCGCCGATGTAGGGGGCGGCCTCCTCGAGGCTGTGTTTGGAGTAGCCGCTGTTGAAATGCACGAAGGTGACCCCGGACTCCTCCTTCGCCGCGCGGCAGACCTCGATGACGTCCTCCAGCGCCTTGACGGCGACCTCGTTCACCCCGACGTTGGCGCCGGTCGTGCAAAACTTGCAGTGGAGCGGCGGGTCCGAGTACCAAAGCAAGCAAGAATTCGAAATGTAGATTCCGAGATAGGTGCCCTGAAGGACTCCCACGCGGCGCATCAACGTTCCCCGCCGGGTCCGCCGCGAGTACCACGCCGGCTCCCGGGGGAGGTGGACCGGATACCGCCACCCGCAGCGTCCGTCGACGATTGAGTACTCCACCCCATCCTTCTCCAGGCAATAGGGGGACGCCCGCGCAAAGTCCTCTTCCACGGGAGCGTTCACCCAGATGTCCTTCAGCCGGCCCGGGAGGACCAGCTCTAGGCCGGAGCCGAGGCCGGCGCGCGTCCGAGAAAGTGCGCGACCATCGCTCAGGATCGTGCAGGAGGGGTCCACGCGGAGCCCGTTGCAGAAGAGGTCGATCTCTAGCTCGCACGGATTGAGCGGATGTCGGTGCATGGGACTCTCCAACGCGGCACGACAGCTTCCGCGCCCCACTTCCGCGCGACGATCGCCCCGACGGGCATGACCTTTGCGCAGGGGGAACAACCATCCGTGTCCCCGGGAACGAACTCGCGTTACTTCGAGGACTTCGTGGCGGCCGGAGGCGTGTCGCTCGTCGCGCTCTTGGCCGCAGGATACGCGGCGGCTAGACGCATCCAATCGGCCGGCGTGATCTGCGAAACGATCTTGAAATTCCCACCGCCGAGCGGGTGGATCACCAAAGCATCGCCTTCCCTGAGCTCGTCGCGGTGAAGCCCCGGGATGATGGGGATCATCGGATCCTGTTGTCCGACGAGGACCCTGTTGGCGCCGGCGCTCGGCGCCGTGCTCAACATCTTGAGACGCGTGGCTCGGTATCCGGCGCGGTCGCTCGCGGCCGTGAGACCCCCGCCTTGAAATTCGGGAACTTTGCCGAAGAGCTCGATCTTCGTTTGATAAAGACCGAACGCGATCTGCGCCGTGTCGCGGCAGCGCCACATTGGACTCGCGAAGACGCTGCCGATCGGGATTGCGAGCGCCTTGAATGCCTCACCGATCCCGGCCGCGTCCGCCTTGCCCGCCTCGCTGAGGTTCCGCTGCAACGCGCGGTTCTCGAAGTCCATGCCCATCCGATCCCTCTCCGACCAATTCGTCGCGGCGTGACGGAAGAAGATGACGTAACCGCCCTTCCGGAGATCGGCGACAAGGGTCGGATCGCCAACCCCGGCGATATCAGCCAGGCGCGGAATCCTGGGATTCACGGTCGTGGAGGCCGCCTTGGGCGTCGTTCCCTGCGCGAACGCAACGCTCGGCACCCACGACAGTAGCCCCAGCGCAAACGCTATCAGCCAAGTCCGAATCGTGCTCATGACCTATCTACCCCCACTCTTTTGGTTGGCATGCGGTCCGTCCAACAGGGTCCGTTTACTTCGCGACGATCTGCCCGATCGCCCCCATCTCCACGTCCGCGAACTCGTGATCGAGGAATCTGTACGTCCCCGCCTCAGGGATCACGAACTCGACGATCGCCCCGCTGCTCGATCCAAGGAGGACCGTCTGCATGCCGCGCAACTCATTGTCTGGGTTCCCGTCGAGCCAGACCCGGTCGAACAGGGTGCCGACCACGTGGAAGCTCGAGGTCCCGTTCGGCCCCGCGTTCATGACGTAAAGCCGAACCCGCTCCCCCGGCTTCGCGGTCAGCGGATTGGCGACGTACTGGGATGGTTTCCCATTGAACGTCACGTACGTCGGCCGCTTCTCTTGGGCTTTCGATATGTCGATCGCGTAGTTTCCGGTCCGTGTCTTTGTCAAATAAAGCTCCGATTGAACGAGCGCGTATTCGCGGTCGACCTTCGTCGGATAGCCGTCCTTTGGTTCCACGATAGCCATCCCGATCATTCCGGAAGCCATGTGGAGGAGGATCGCAGGCGTGCCGCAGTGATAGAGAAAGACCCCGGGGTAGTTCGCCACCCATTCAAACCGGATGGTTGCTCCGGGGGTGGCCTGCCGGTATTTGTCGAGTGGATTTACCATTGCCGCGTGGAAGTCGATCGAATGCGGCATAGGCGGGGAAAGGGATATCGTCTCATCCGAGCGGTTCGTCATCGTGAACCGTACGCGATCTCCTTGCCGAATGTGAAGGACCGGGCCGGGCATCGTGCCGCCGAACGTCCACGCCGTGTACTTGACCCCGTCAGCGACCTGGATCTCCGTGTGGGTCACGTCGAGCCGGATTTCCTGGACGGGCGCGTTGGGAACTGGATTCACCTCCGGGGCGATGCTCAAACCCGCGCCGGACCGATTCTCCATCGACGTCGGCTTCTCCGCGGAGATCACCGCGGGCGGCGCACCATAGACCATCTCCTTGTAATGGTCCGCCTTCGCGCCTTCGCCTCCCCCACCGCATCCAACCGCTAGGACGCCCAATGCCGCAACAAGGCCGAGAATGGCGCTCGCGACCGCCAAACGCGCGCTCCCCGAAGGTCTCGAACTCGGCATGACGGTCTCCTTTCCCACACTACCCAGGTCCGCCGCTCTGGCCAAACGCGTGGCGCGCCGGTGGATTCAGGCTTACCGTGATGAAAAGGACTCCTTACGCCCCGAATCATCATCCGACACATGTCACGCTTCAAGAGAGCCGGTGGTACCAGCGTGAGATATGCGAAGGTAGTAGTGCAGCGACGAGCTTGGGCGCCCAACTGTCGATCAGATCGCACAGCCCGCGAAAGCTTCGCTCGAGCACGTCGATAGTGCTTGGACTACTTCTCGGCGGCCTTCTTCGGTTTTCCAGTCTCGTCCATCTTCAGCGAGGCGAGCCATTGGGTGAGCGTCTTCAGCTCGGTTTCCGGACCGCGGAACTTCTTCATGTGCGTTCTGCCTTCGACCGTCTCCTTCTTCAGAAGCCACTTCGCGAACCAGTCCGCGTTGTGCTCGAGTCCGATTCCCGAAAGGTCCGGCGGCTTCCTCTTGGACGCGGCGACCTCCGCGGCCTCCTCGCCCGCTTCCTCCGCCTTCTTCTCGATACCAAGGGCCTTGATCGAATGGCAGGACGTGCAGCGGTACTTGAGAAATATCTTCGCTCCCTTGGAAGCCTTGCCGTCCTGCGCCCACGCGCCCGTCGCGCATACGGCAAGTGCAGCGAGAACCACGGTGATCCACGAGATCCACGTCTTCACGACACGCCTCCTTCATCGTTGCGGGCTACAGCGCTCTCCTGTCTCCCGCGTCCTCGCGCCTAGCCTGGTCCAAGCTGCGAATCTTGAGAGCAAGACCCACGAGCACCATGACGACCAGTACGAGCGACACCGCGAGCCCTCTGCGGCGGTATTGAATCTCATCCAGAGCCTCGAGCCCCGCCTTCCGAGCCTCGGCGGCGGCGGCGCGCCCCTCGGCGGCGCGCTTCACCAGCCGGCCCGGGTCGAACGAATGGATCAGGGCGCGGGCCTCGACAGCGGCGGTCGTGCCCCTGCTCTTCAAATCGAACTCCGGACGGCTGACCTCCATTCCAGCGAGTTCCGCCTTACGAAGGAGGCCCGAGCTCTGACGTATTTCCCGATCGAGGCTGCTCAGCGTCCTGTACATCGTCTCCGCGGCGACATCGCACGAGTCGCCGAGCTTGTGGCACTTGAAGCAGGCCGATCCGGCGATCGGATATACGGCCTTGCCGGGCCGGTCGGTAAGCCGGACGTCCTGGAACGATCTCCCCGGTCCCGCAGCAATCTCGAGACGGAAGAGAAGTGCGTCCCCCGAGTCCACCGGCAGCCCCGACAGCGGCTCCATGGCGAGCACCGCCGACAGCCCCGTCGGGTTCCCCGCTCTTAGCGGCACCGGGAGCGCCACGGCGCCGGGGCGCACCGTGGCGTCGAGGATGAGAGGTTGCATTGCGTTTGCCGTAACCTCGATCGTGTGCCGGTAGCGGAGGTCCGCTGCGTCGATATGCGGGCTCAGGCCGTTCCGCCAAGTCGCGGTGACCTTCTGCCCGGATGCCAAGTTCCCCAGCTCGGCGGCGAACGGATCCTTGCCGGTGATCCTTCCCGCCGAGACCACCGGACCGGACCCGCTGTGGAACAATTCGGGCGTGGGATGCAGGATGCGATGATTGCTGTGGCACACGATGCATTCGGGAACCTTCAACCGCTCAAAGAGCGCCTTCTTCATCGAACTCTGATAGAGCCCCGCCTCCCGCGCGTGACACTGGCCGCACACGTGGATCACCGACCTCACCTCCGGGGGCGTCGCCCCGTGGTTCCCATGG
>DASXTQ010000013.1:0-73727 GCA_036505295.1 Candidatus Eiseniibacteriota bacterium | reverse complement strand
GACCAAGGCAGAGATCGTCGATGAGATTGCGGAGCGGACCGGCCTGACGAAGAAGGATGTGGCCGACACCGTCGATCAGTTCCTGGAAGCGGTCTCCAGGGCTCTCGCTGCGGGCAAGCATATCGAGATTCGCGGCTTCGGAACGTTCAAGGTCAAGGACCGGAAGTCCCGCTTGGCGCGAAATCCGCGAACCGGCGAGTCCGTTCCGGTACCCCCTCGGCGCGTGCCCGTCTTCAAGGTATCCAAGGAGCTGAAGGACATAGTCGCACAGGTCTGAGACGCCCAAACGACCAACGAAACGGGACGCCTCGCACGGGGCGTCCCGTTCTTGCTTTCTGGTTTTTCCAACGCGCCGTGAACCGCTTCGGCGGCCGGCCCTCGCCGGCTACCGGCGGTCGCGGATGAGCAGGAGCCGCACCAGCTGCAGGACGGCGACCGCGGCAGCAGCCACGTAGGTCAGCGCCGCGGCATCGAGCACCTTTTTCGCGCCCCGCTGCTCGTCCGGCGCGACGAGGCCGAGCCGGTTCAGCTGGACGAGCGCCCGCCTGCTCGCATCGAACTCGACCGGGAGCGTGATCATCTGGAAGATGACCCCGAATGTGAAGAGGAAGATCCCGATGTCGAGCAGACCGACGCCGAATACGGCGAGCCTGTTCGCGAAAATGAACCCCGCGATGATGAAGATCCACGCGAGGTTCGTTCCGATATTCGCCAGCGGAAAGATCGCGGTCCGCAGCTGAAGCGGAACATAGCCGTGCGCGTGCTGGATCACGTGCCCGCACTCGTGCGCGGCCACGCTGATCGCAGCGATCGAGGACTCCTCGTAATTCTGTGGGGAAAGCCGGACGGTCTTGTGGATCGGGTCGTAGTGATCGGAAAGAACGCCCTGCCCAAGCTCCACCCCAACGTCGGAAATGCCGTTCGCGGCGAGGATGGCTTGGGCGATCTCGCGGCCGGTGCGACCGCTCGTCGACGGCACTTGGCTGAACTTGGCGTACGTGGATTGGACCTTGGCTTGCGCGTACGCCGCCAGGATGATGGCCGGGATCAACAAGATCATCGTCGGATCCCAGAACGGCAGAAACATCGATTTCCTCCCGGTCTCTCGGTTTTGAGGGAGGCTCCCCGCTCCCCTATACTGCTTCAACTTGGGAAAGTTTCGGCAAAGCCACCCGAATTGAGACTATCACCGGGCACCTCTCGATTCAAGAAATCGGGGACGATCTGACAACGACTTACGTCGACCTGCGAAGCGACACGGTCACCCGCCCCACCCCTTCCATGCGGCGCGCGATGGCGGAGGCGGAAGTGGGGGACGATGTGTTCGGCGAGGACCCAACGGTAAGCCTTCTGGAGGAGGAAACGGCGGCGCTTCTCGGCAAGGAAGCGGCCCTTCTCGTCCCCAGCGGCTGCATGGGGAACGAGATCGCGGTGGCGGTGCACACACGCGCAGGGGACTCGATTCTCCTCGATCGGTACTGCCACATCGTGCAGGTTGAAGCGAGGGCGGTAACGGAGATGCTCGGGCGCCGGTTCCTCCTGCGCGACGGGGACCGTGGTCGATTGCGTCCGGAAGAGGTGGACGCGGCTGCCTCGAACGGAGAGCCGGGTCAAGCCCCGCTCGGCCTCGTGGAGGTCGAGAACACCCACAACTGGGCTTCCGGGGCGATCTACCCCTTGGAGAGGCTCGAGGCGGTCTCCCGCGCGGCACGCGCGCGGTCGCTGCCGGTCCATATGGACGGCGCGCGGCTCTGGAACGCGAGCGCCGCGACAGGAATCTCCCCCGCGAGCTACGCCGCGTGCGCGGATACCGTGATGGTCTGCTACTCGAAGGGGCTCGGGGCGCCCGTGGGATCGGCGATCGCCGGCACGAAGGCCTTCATCCAGGAAGCTCGCGGCGCGCGGAAGATGCTCGGGGGCGCGATGCGCCAGGCGGGAATCATTGCGGCCGGAGCCATCCACGCGCTCCGGCACCACGTCGCGCGGCTCCCCTCCGATCATGCGAGGGCGAAGCGGCTCGCCGAGTCGTTTGCGGAGACGGAGGGCCTCACGATCGACCCGGACGAGATCGAGACGAACATCGTCATCGCGGGAGCGACCACACGCCCCGAGAAGCTTCAGGAGTTCGTCCGCGCGGTCGCCTTCGCGGGAGTCCTCGTCGCTCCCTTCGGCGGGCCGGGACGGTTCCGTGCGGTGACGCACCTCGATGTGGACGACGCAGGGGTCGAACGGGCGATCGGGGCGGTCCGGGACGCGGCCCGCTCGGTGCTGGCCCGTTGACCGATCCGTCCGAGCCTCTGCCCGGGACGCTCTACCTGGTCGGCACCCCCATCGGAAACGTGGAGGATCTCTCGCCTCGCGCCCAGCGGATCCTGGGCGCCGTCGATCTCATCGCCGCCGAAGACACCCGCCACACACAAGGGCTCCTCGCGCGCTTCGCCATCCGGAGACCGCTCGTCTCCTACCATGATCACAACAAAGAGGGCCGCACGCCCGAGCTGGTCGAGAAGCTCAAGTCCGGGCTCTCGGTTGCGATCGTTTCGGACGCGGGCTCGCCCGGGATCTCCGATCCGGCGTTTACGCTCGTCCGGGCCGCGGTGGCCGCCGGGATCCCGCTCGTTCCGATCCCGGGGCCTTCGAGCGCCCTGTGCGCGCTCGAGGTGTCGGGCCTCCCGACCGACCGATTCTCATTCGAAGGGTTTCTACCGCGGCGATCCTCGCGCCGGCGGGCCCGCATCGAGGAGTTGCGCGAGGACCCCCGGACCCTCATCTTCTTCGAGTCGCCCCACAGGCTCCGGGAATGCCTGCGCGATCTCGCGGAATCGCTCGGGGAGCGGCCCGCGTCGATTTCGCGCGAGTTGACGAAGAAGTTCGAGGAGACCCGTCGCGGGACGCTTCCGTCTCTTCTCGAATGGGTAGAATCGGAGCCGCCGCGCGGGGAGTTCGTCGTGGTTGTGGGCGGCGCGCCGCGGACGGACGCTGCCTTGTCGCGCGAAGGGGTGTCCGAGAACGAAGGGGAGGAAGAGGCGTGAACGGGAATTGGAAAGAGCAGGGACGGGGGCTCCTCCGGCCCATGGGCCGCTACCTCGCCGCGCGGGGGGTCATGCCCGACCACCTGACCATCGCGGGAGTGTGCCTGTCGCTCCTCGCCGCGCTTCTTCTGGGCCGCGGTTCCTTTTTCGCCGCGGGGCTGATCCTCCCACTCGCGGGGCTATGCGACATCCTCGACGGCGACGTGGCGCGCGAGCGTGGAATGGTGAACGCGTTCGGTGCCTTTCTCGACTCCACGCTCGACCGGCTGAGCGAGGGCGCGCTGTACGTCGGGCTCGCCTATTTCTATTTCACGCGCAGCCAGAGCGCGACGGTCTGGATGCGCGGGATGTTCGAAGGAAGCGCCGAGTGGGGAGACGCAGACGGCGCGACCCTCGGTATTCTGGCGCTCGCGACCTTGATTCTCTCGTTCCTGGTTTCCTATACGCGGGCCCGCGCGGAGGGGCTCGGGATCGAGTGCAAGGTCGGCATCATGGAGCGTCCTGAGAGGGTGCTGACCCTGGGCGCGGGAGCGCTCCTGGGGCACCGTTTCATGCCCGGAGTGCTGGGAGTGCTCTTCATTTTGACCCTCGTCACGGTCCTTCAGCGCGTGTATCATGTCCGGAAGCTAACTCAGACGAACTCCGCGTAACGCCCGGGCGCGCCATAAGCGGGGTGCCGGGACCCGCGCCTGCGACCGCCATTTCGAGCTAAATCCGTAGACGGAGGAAGGGATTCCAATGGGCAAGGTTCGCGTCGGCATCATTGGCGTCGGAAACTGCGCATCATCATTCGTCCAGGGTGTCCGTTACTACCGGAACGCCAAGGACAACGACTTCATCCCCGGGCTCATGCACGTGAACCTGGGGGGCTATCACGTGCGCGACATCGAGTTCAGCGCCGCGATCGACATCGATCGGAACAAGGTCGGGAAGGACCTCTCCGAAGCGGTCTTCACCTGGCCGAACAACACCTACAAATTCTCCGACGTGCCGCGCCTCGGCGTGCCGGTGGCGCGCGGCATGACGCACGACGGTCTCGGCCAGTACCTCTCCAAGATCATCCATAAGGCGCCCGGCTTCACGGCGGACATCGTCCGGCTCCTGCGCGATACGAAGACCGATGTGGTCATCAACTATCTTCCGGTGGGGAGCGAAGAAGCCACGAAGTGGTACGTGGAGCAGGTCCTGGAAGCGGGCTGCGCCTTCGTGAACGCAATCCCGGTCTTCATCGCCCGGGAGAAATACTGGCAGCGGCGCTTCGAGCAGAAGAAGCTCCCCGTGATCGGCGACGACATCAAGTCGCAGGTCGGCGCGACGATCGTCCACCGCGTGCTCGCCCGGCTTTTCCGGGAACGAGGGGTTCGTCTCGAGCGGACGAGCCAGCTCAACGTCGGCGGCAACACCGATTTCTTGAACATGCTCGAGCGCTCGCGCCTCGAATCGAAGAAGATCTCGAAGACGAACGCGGTCACCTCGATGCTCGACTACGATCTGGGTGAGAAAAACGTGCACATCGGGCCGAGCGACTACGTTGAATGGCTGGATGACCGGAAGTGGGCGTACATCCGCCTCGAGGGCCGCACATTCGGCGATGTTCCGCTCAACCTCGAGCTGAAGCTTGAGGTCTGGGATTCGCCCAATTCGGCGGGCGTCATCATCGACGCGGTCCGGTGCGCGAAGCTCGCTCTCGACAACGGGCTCTCGGGGGCGCTCATCGAGCCCTCCGCCTACTTCAAGAAGTCGCCGCCGGTTCAATACCCCGACGACGAGGCGCGCCGCATGGTCGAGGAGTTCATCCAGAAATACGGCCACAAGAGGAAACCGGCCGCCAGGGTCGCGGACGCCGCGACCGGCAGGCGCGCGGCGGCGCCCAGGAGCGGCTTGAAGCGCGCCGCCCGAAAGAGCTCGTAGTCCCGGAAGGCCGAACCGTGGCGGGGCTCCTCATCACCCTGGAGGGGATCGAGGGATCCGGCAAGAGCACCCAGGCCTCCCGGCTACGTGATTCACTCGCCGAAGCCCGAATTCCTGTATGCTTAACGCGTGAGCCTGGTGGCTCTCCCCTTGCGGAGCGGGTCAGGGACCTGATCCTGCACGGTGGGGGCGAGCCACTCGCGCCGGCCTCGGAATTGCTTCTGTTTCTGGCGGCGAGGGCCCAGCACGTCGTGCGGACCATCCGGCCCGCCTTGGACCGCGGCGAAGTCGTTGTCTGCGACCGGTTCATCGACGCGACGGTGGCCTATCAGGGTGGCGGCCGGACGATTCCCGAGGCCTTTTTGACCTCGCTCAACGAGTGGGCGACGGGAGGGCTCAGGCCGGACCGGACCTACTTGATCGACGTCCCGATCGAGCTGGGGCTTAAGAGGGCGAAGCAGCGAACGGACGTGCCGCCGGACCGGTTTGAGTCCGAGAGCCGGGCCTTCTTCGAGGCCGTCCGCACGCGATATTTGGAGATCGCGCGACGTGAGCCGGAACGGATTGTGGTGCTGCGGGGTACGGATCCGGAAGAGACTCTCGCGCATCAAATCAGGGATGACGTGCACCGGATCTTGAGCGGCCGAACTCCCAACGTACAGAGGTAACAATGAATCGAAGGCAAATCATCGCGGTATGCGTCCTCGTCGTCGCGCTGATCGCGGGGACGTGGGCGGTCGCCCGAGTTCAGGAATCGAACGACAACACCTATTCCAATATCGAGCGCTTCATCCAGGTTTTGACGAAGGTTCGGGACAATTACGTCGAGCCGGTAAGCAGCGACAAGCTCATGGACGCGGCGATCCGGGGAATGCTCCGGACGCTCGATCCCTACTCGCAGTACCTCGACAAGGAGGAGGCCGAGCGCCTCGAAACCACCACCCACGGCGCCTTCGGCGGAATCGGTATCTCGATCGGCATGCGCGACCGATGGGTGACCGTGATCGCCCCGATCGAGGGCACCCCGGCTTGGAAGGCGGGCATCCTGGGCGGAGACCGCATCGCCAAGATCGACGACGTCTCCACCGAGGGCCTCTCGCTCGACGATGCGATGAAGAAAATGCGTGGCGAAAGGGGAACGCACGTCAAGCTGACCATCCTCCGCGAGGGGCGTGACAAAGTCATCGACTTCGACATCGTGCGCGACATCATCCAGATCAAGAGCGTCCCCTACTCGGGCATGCTCTCGAACGGCGTGGGCTACGTCCGGCTCTCGAACTTCTCGGAGAGGAGCCGGCAGGAGATGGACGCCGCCTTCGACAAGCTCGAGAAGATGCATCCACGTGGCGTGATCATCGACCTGCGCTTCAATCCCGGCGGGCTCCTGTCGCAAGCTGTGGAAGTGGCCGAGGAGTTCACGCCTCGCGGCAAGAAGATCGTCTACACGCGCGGGCGCGATACGTCCCAGAACCGAGACTTCATCTCGACCGCGGATCAGATCCATAACCAGTACCCGATCGTGATCCTCGTAAATCAATGGACGGCCTCCGCTTCGGAGATCGTGTCGGGCGCCCTGCAAGACCTGGATCTGGGCCTTGTCGTCGGGAGGACCACGTTCGGCAAAGGGCTCGTCCAGACCGTGATCCCCCTCACGCGGAGCGTCAAGGGACCGAAGCTCAAGCTCACGACGGCGAAGTACTACACGCCGAGCGGCCGCTGCATCCAGAAGGACGAGCAGCTCAAGGATGGGGCGCTGGCGGATGAGGAGGATTTCGGCGACACCGACAAGCCCGACAAGGCCGACACGGGCGACCCGAAAAAGCCCAAGCCCGAGTACCGCACCGAAATGGGGCGGATCGTCTTCGGCGGGGGCGGCATCAACCCCGACGTGGAGCTCACGGACTCGAGGCTCCCCCGCGTGATGGAGGATCTGGAGGCGAAGCAGGTCTTCTTCAAGTACGCGGTCAAGTACGCCGCAAAGCACAAGGAACCGCCGGCCAACTATACGCTCACTCCCGGGATCCGCGACGAGTTCGCCCAGCTCTTGAAGGACGAGAAGGTGGAGGCGAACCCGGACTCGCTCGCCGCCGCGAAGCGGTTGGTGGAGAGCGCCATCCGGCGTGAGCTGGGCCGCCGTTACGGAGGCGAGGAAGAGGCTTACCGCATCGCGCTCGAAGACGACGAGCAAGTCAAGTCGGCCGCGGCCCTGTTCGACAAGGCTCCGACGCTGCCCAAGCTTCTGGCGCTCGCATCGGAGCTGAACAGGGGTAAGCAGACGACGCAGACGCCCTTGAATACCAAACCGGTCCGCTAGGAGCGATGCGTGCAGGATCGGTCCAGATCCCGGGCAAGGTTCTCCTTTCGCCGCTCTGCGGGGTAACGGACTCTCCGTTCCGGCGGATCGCCCGGCGCCACGGCGCCGCGATGGTCTTCTGCGAGATGACCTCGTCGGACGGTCTCGTCCGGCGAAATCCCAAGACCTTCGAGCTGCTCGAGTACCGCGCCGAAGAGCGCCCGATCGGCGCCCAGCTCTGCGGAGCCGATCCCCAGGTCATGGCCGAGGCCGCCCGGATGTGCGAGGGAATGGGCTTCGACACCCTCGATCTGAACTACGGATGCCCTGTCCGCAAGGTCATCGCGCGCGAGGCGGGTGCGGCAATGCTCACAGACTTGGACCGGTTGCAGCGTGTCACGACCGCGGTTGTGGACGCCGTCTCGCTTCCGGTCACCGCGAAGATCCGGATCGGCTGGGACCGCGAATCGACCAACGCCCCCGAGGTCGCGAGGGCGCTCGAGCGCTCGGGGGTCCAGTGGGTCACCGTGCACGCGCGCTCCCGCTCCGAAAAATTCACCGGTCAGGCGCACTGGGAGGTGATCGCGGCGGTGAAGCAGAGCACGACCTTGCCCGTCATCGGGAACGGCGACGTGAAAACCCCCGAGGACGCGCTCCGCATGATTCAGGAAACCGGATGCGACGGGGTCATGGTGGGGCGCGGCTCGTTCGGGAATCCGTGGCTCTTCGAGCGCGCTCATAGGCTTCTGAACGGTGACGATCCCGGTCCGGACGCCACCCCGCGTACACGGATCTCCACGGCGATCGCCCATCTTCATGACCTCGCCGCGAAAAAGGGGGATTACGCCGCGGTCCTCATGCGAAAGCACGTTGCCTGGTATGTGCGCGGTCTCTACGACAACTCGTCGCTCTGCCGGGAAGTGAACCATTGCAGCACGCCGGCCGAGGTCGAGACGCTCCTCAACCGGTATTTGGAAAAACTCGAGAGCGCTCCCGAGGCCAGCGACGCCGAGCCTCTGGCCCCGGCCGCGCCGGAATGGGGCGGCGAGGATGCCGACGCACGTGGATCCTGCGCGGCTCCGTAAGCTCCTCCTCGACGTACGCCGGGGACGCGTCACCACGCGTCAGGCGCTCGAAGCGATCGCCCACCTACCGTTCGAGTCGATCGGCGCGGGCAAAGTGGACCATCACCGCGGAATCCGCCAACCCCTTCCCGAAGTCATCCTCTGCCAAGGCAAGACGAAGGCGCAGTGCCTCGGGATCGCCCGCGCGATTGTCGCGAAGAGCGGCCGGGTGCTCGCCACCCGTGCGAGCGTGGAGCAAGCCCAAGCGCTGATCGGCGAGTTCGGGCGCGCCGCGACCTGGAACGAGGCAGCGCGAACGGTGGTCGTTCAGGAGCCTAAGCGGGGGCGTCGCGCGACCCGGAAGCGGGGCGGCACGCCGCGTCGCTCCCGAGCGCTTCGGGCCGGCGGCCGAGCAGGCCGCGTCCTCGTCGTCAGCGCGGGAACATCCGACCTTCCGGTCGCAGAGGAGGCCGCGGTGACGCTTGAATTCATGGGCCTCTCCGTAGGCCGGGTGTACGATGCCGGGGTGGCCGGGATCCACCGCCTCCTCAAGCACGTGCGGGCGCTCAGGCAGGCTTCGGCGATCGTGGTTGTCGCCGGGATGGAGGGCGCGCTCGCGAGCGTCGTCGGCGGCATCACCGACCGGCCCGTGATCGCCGTGCCCACCAGTGCCGGTTACGGCGCCTCATTCGGGGGCCTGGCGGCCCTCCTGGCGATGCTCAACTCATGCGCGGCGGGGGTCACGGTCGTGAACATCGACAACGGGTTCGGAGCCGGGTACGCCGCGGGGGTGATCGCGCTCAGGTCCCGGGCGGAGAGATCGGCGTGAGCATCGTCTACTTCGACTGCGTCGGTGGCGCGAGCGGGGACATGATCCTGGGCTCGCTGATCGCCCTCGGCGCGCCGCTGCCCGAGATCGAGCGCAAGCTGCGCGCGCTCCCGCTCGAGGGAATCGCGCTCCGGTCGACGACGGTGAAGCGTCACGGGTTCGATGCGCTCCAACTCCACGTGGACGCCGAGGAGAGCCGGTCGCACCGGCACTTCACCGAGATCCGCCGCATGCTCGAAGGAGGCGCGCTTCCGCCGCGCGTGCTTCGCCGCGCGCTGGGCACCTTCGAGCTCTTGGGCCGTTGCGAAGCCGAGGTGCACGCAACGACCCTGGAGCAGGTCCATTTCCACGAGGTGGGCGCCGTCGATTCGATTGTCGACATCGTGGGTACCGCGTGGGCGCTTGAGATCCTCCAGGTCGATCGATGCCACGCGTCCGTGATTCCGCAAGGAAGGGGCTTCGTCCAAGCCGCGCACGGAACGCTTCCGGTCCCCGCGCCGGCCACCGTGCGCATACTCGAGGGCGTGGCCGTCCGAATGACCGAGATCGAAGCCGAGCTCACCACGCCGACCGGCGCGGCGCTCCTCCGGACGCTTTGCGACACGATCGGCGGCCCTGTCGGGATCCGGCCGCGTCGGACGGGCGTCGCCACCGGTTCGCGCGATCTCGCCGAGCGCCCGAACATCGTGCGCGCCCTGCTCGGCGAGGCTCTGGCCCCGGAGGCGTATGGGGCGGTCGAGGTGCTCGAGACGACGATCGATGACATGAACCCGCAGCTCTACGGCCACCTCACCGAGAGCCTTTTCCAGAGCGGTGCGCGGGAGGTCTTTCTCACCCCTGTGCAGATGAAGAAGGGGCGTCCGGGGGTCCTCGTCACCGCGATCTGCGAGCCCTCGAGCGCCCACGCCGTGCTCGAGCGCCTCTTCGCGGAATCGACGACGATCGGCGTACGGGTGCGCCACGAAGGTAGGGTGGAGCTCGCGCGCACGATCGCGGAGGTCGAGACGCCGCTCGGGCGAATCCGCGTGAAGACGGCCGTCCTCCCTTCGGGCGAGGAACGCCGGATCCCCGAGTACGAGGACCTGAAGCGCCTCGCGCAGGCGGCCGGTCGTTCCCTGGTTGAAGTCATGGACGAGGTCCGCTCCTTCCTTCACGAGAGCGCCCGGACCACGATGTGATCCGGCTGGAGGGCGTGGCGTACGCGGCGCCCCCGTCGCCCGCGGGAGGCGCCGGCCGAACGCTCGTGGGGCCGCTGGATCTCGTTGTTTCCTCAGGGTCGAGCCACCTCCTCCTCGGGAGGAACGGATCCGGCAAGACCGCCCTCATCCGAATCCTCGCTGGGCTTGCGGCGCCGAGCGCCGGCCGGTTTCTCCTCGGCGACGAGGAGATCCGTGTCGGCCCCGAGGGGCGCTCGCTCTGGCCCGAGGTCGGCGCCCTCTTCGAAGAGCCCGACCCACAATTCCTCTCGGATACCGTCGAGGGGGAGATCGCGTTCGGTCTCGAATCGCTCGGGATCCCCCCGCGCGAGGTTCGAGAACGGACCGCCTCGGCGCTCAGGGATTTCGGGTTGGCCCCACTGGGGACGCGCACGCCCCAGAGCCTGAGCGCAGGGGAGAAGGCCCGGACCCTTCTTGCCGCCGCGCTCGTCGCGACGCCGCGTTGCCTCCTGCTCGACCAGTCCCTCGCGCACCTGGACCCGGGATCACGAAGGGAGCTGGAAAGGAGGGTCGTGGGTGAGGCCATGGCGTGCGGCCGTGCGGTCATCCGCACCCACCAGGAGGCGGAGCCGCCCCTTCCGGGTGAGACCCTCCACGTCCTTGAAGGCGGCACCTTCAAGCCCGCGTCCCAGCTCACGCCTCGAGCCGTGCTCGAAGGCGCCGGCGTTCCATTCCCGCTCGCGCTCAGGGTCTCTGCGCTCCTCGCGATCGAAGGGCGCTGGTCCGGTCCATTGGCCGCGGATGCGGAGCAGGTCGAGCGGGTGATGCTTGGCGCGGGCGGCGCCGAAGAGAGGACCGCGCGCGCCGCGCCCTCCCAGGAACCGGAGGGGCGTCTGGCTCCGGTCGGTCCACGCGGGCCGGCCGCCCTCACGATGCGCCGCGTGGCGTGGTCCGCCGCCGGCAGACGCGGCGCGCCACTCCTGTCTGGGCTGGATCTGGAAATCTGCCGCGGCGAAATCGTGGCGCTGATCGGCAGGAGCGGAAGCGGCAAGACCACCTTGCTCAAGCTTGCCGCCGGCATCGTCGATCCCACCGAGGGCACGGTCCACCGCGAGCACTCGTCCGTCCCGCGCGTGCGGCCGGTCGCCCTCGCGCTCGAGTACCCAGAGCGTCAGCTGTTCGGACGGACGCTCCTCGAAGACGTCGCCGCGCTCCTCTGGGTCGAGGGAATCCCCGCCGAGGAGCGCGCGAGAAGCGCGCGGAGGGCGATGGCCGATGTCGGGCTGGATCCCGATCGGTTCGCGGATCGATTCCCGGTCTCGTTGAGCGAGGGAGAAAAGCGGCGGGCGGCGCTGGCGGGCCTGATCGTCGAGCCGCCCGAGATCCTCCTTCTCGACGAGCCCACCGCGGGGCTCGACCCGGAAGGAAGGCGGGCGCTGGCCCAAGTCATGAATCGGCTTCGTGAGCGCGGGAGGACCGTGCTCCTCGCGAGCCACGATCTCGGTTTCGTCGCCACGGTCGCGAGCCGCGTCCTTGTGCTCACGCGCGGGGACGGGGACGCGCCGTCGACCCTCGTCCAGGGTACCACGGCCGACGTCCTGCGCGACGATCGCCTGCTCACCCGGACGGGAATTCCGGAACCGGATTTCGTACGGCTCGAACGGGCGCTCCGTCCTGCCGGCCTCCTGGGTCCCTTGCCCGTTCGCGACGAGGCGTCACTCCTTGAGGCCGTCGCGCGAGGCGCCGCGGCCCCACGCCCCGCGTAGGCTTCGAAGATCGTCCGGCAGGCGCCGAGGGGCGGCCAAGGCGGTCCATGTAACCCAATCTCCCTGAATACCATATGGCCGATCCGTCGTCCTCGACGGCGAATTCCTCCGCGGCGCCCGGTATCAAGAAGCCGCGGCGTCCGCCGATCTATTCGGATGCGGGCTCGCCGACCACGGCCACGATTCCGACTACCTCCGCGTCCATGAGGCATCACACGAATGATCAACACAGACCAAGTCATCGCCGACCTCGATGAGCGTCGCAAGCTGGGAGCCGCGTTCGAAGACATCCTGCAAGCGGCCGTCCATGGCCTGCACGAGCTGGACGAACGGTTTCACTGGACCGGAATCTACGAGCTGTTCCCCGACAACGTTCTCAGGCTTGGGCCGTTCATCGGGGCTCCGACCGACCACGTATTCATCGGAGTGGGCCGTGGCGTCTGCGGCACGGCGGTGGCGGAGCGGCGCAACATCAACGTTCCCGACGTTCGGCTCGTGAGCAACTACCTGGCTTGCAGCACGGAGACGAGGTCGGAGCTGGTCATCCTCATCCGGCGCGGCGAGAAGATCTACGCCCAGATCGACATCGACAGCCATCAAGTCGCCGCCTTCGACGAAGGCGCCGTGGTGCAGGTGCAACGGGTCGCCGACTGGCTCGCCTCACTCTACGATTCGCGCGAGCGCATTGGGCGGGCGCCCTAGCCTGGGCCCCTCATGACCCGCAATCCCCTCCAGCGGAGCGATCTGGATAAGCTCCTCCAGGCGATCCCGCGCATCCTCAAGTCGAGCTCCCTCGACGGCTCGATCACCGAGGCGCTCGAGCTCCTGCGCCACGGGGCGGGAGCCGATGCCGCGGTGGTCTTCCTCGCGGACGGAGATGCGCCCCTGCGGGAGCACTGGGCGCTCCACAATCCCCAGGTCAAAGCCTCGTTGCGTCCGCGCCTCAAGGTCGAGGCGCTCGAAGCGATTCGGAAAGGCGGATCCCATCTCACGACCGCGGATGGCGTGACGCCGGAGGGGCGCGCGACGAAGACGGTGCTCCTCTCGACCGAGTCGGGACCGTTCGGCGCCGCCGCGCTCATCTGGTCCTCCGCTCCAGTCCCCAGCGATCCGAAGACGATCTCGTGGATTGTCGCCGTGATCGAAATGGTGGCGTCCACCACGGTCGCCCGGGGTGAGATCGCGAAGCTCCGCCTCCAGGCGGAGCGCGACAAACGATGGTTCAAGACGCTCGACGACCATCTCCGCGTCTTGGATCGGGAGCGGCAGAAGTTCGCGGCCGTCGTCAACCAGACCGACACCTTCGTTTTTGTGGCCGACGAGGCCCGCATCATCCGCTGGAACAATCGGGCCATGTCCGTTCTCCTTCCATCGGGCGGCGAGGGGTCGAGCTGGGTCGGTAAACCGTGCAGCGAGGTGTGCTCGCGGCTGGGCCAAAGAGCTCTCGGCGCCGATTCCTGCGACTGCCCCATCCGGCACGCTCTGGAAATGAATGAGGTCACCCACCAGGAGATGCGGGTGGAGATCCAGGGCAGATCCGGTGTGCTGTACCTGACGGCGCTACCGATCAAGGACCTCGACGGGAAACCCCATGAGGCGATGGTTCTCGTCCAGGACCTGACCGGGCTCGAGACGCTTCGCCAGTCCGAGGTTCGCACCAGCGTCCTTTTCGAGCGGAACGCCGAGGCGATTCTCATGGCCGACCCCGAGACCCACCGGATCCTCCTCGCCAACCCGGCGGCCCAGCGCATGCTCGGGTATTCGCCGCAGGAGCTCCAGGGGCTCTCGCTTCAATCGTTGCACTCCGCCTCGGACTGGGAGCGTTTCGGCGGGTTCTACGGGGCCGCGGCGAAGGGTAACGCACCGAGCCGGCTCGAATGCCGCGTCCTCACCCAGGAAGGCAAGGAGCGAATCGCGCTCGTGTCCTCGACCCGCGTCGAGCTGGAGGGGAAGAGCGTCGATCTCGTCCATCTGGTGGACGTCACGTTCAGTCGCCTGGCGGAGCAGGCGCTCGGAGAGAGCGAGGCACGCCAGGGAGCCATGGTCGAGGCGGCGCTCGATGCGATCATCTTCATGGATCACGCGGGGCGCATTCTCGAATTCAACCCTGCGGCGGAGCGCATCTTCGGGCACAAGCGGGACGATGTCCTGGGCCGGGACATGGCGGAGCTCATCATCCCGCCCGGGCTTCGGGAGAGCCACCGGCGCGGCATGGAGCGCCACCTGGCCACCGGCGAGACCCATGTGCTCGGCCGTCGAATCGAGATCACCGGCATGCGCGCCGACGGTTCCGAGTTTCCGATCGAGCTTGCCATCGCGCGGATTTCTTCGAATGGACCTCCGGTGTTCACCGGTTTCATCCGCGACATCACCGAGCGCAAGAGGGCGGAGCACGAGCTACGGGGCACGCAAGAGCGCCTGCGGATGGTCGTTGCCGGTTCCCCGGTCGTGCTCTTCGCGACGGATCGCCATGGGATCCTGACGCTGTCCGAGGGCAAGGGTCTCGAGCGACTCGGCCGGCACGGGGGGGAATCGGTCGGCAAATCGATCTACGAGCTATACGGAGACTATCCGGACGTGATCGCGAGCATCGAGCGCTGCCTCGCCGGGGAGGAGTTCACCGCGAGCGTCGACCTGGGAGGAGTCTCCTTCGAGAGCTACTACGCGCCGGTTCGCGATCCGGAGGGACAGGTCGTCGGGTTGATCGGGGTCGCGACCGACATCACCGAGCGGAAGAGCCTCGAGGTGCAGCTCCGACACGCGCAGAAGATGGAAGCGGTTGGACGGCTCGCGGGGGGCGTGGCGCATGATTTCAACAACCTGCTCACGGTGATCAAGGGTCACAGCGAAGTGCTGCTCGCGCGAATGCCTTCGGGCGAGCCGCTTCGGAACAGCGCCGAGGAGATCCAGAAGGCGGGCGCCCGCGGCGTGCTCCTCACGCGGCAGCTGCTCGCGTTCAGCCGGAAGGACGTTGCCACCTTCGAGATTCTCGACGTCCCCGAGGTGGTACGGGGCGTGGAGAGCCTCCTCCAACGGCTGCTCGGCGACGACGTTCGCCTCGTCACCAAGACGAGCGGCACGGCGCTCAGCGTCCGCGCGGACCGGGGCCAGCTCGAGCAAGTCCTCGCGAACCTGGCGGTGAACGCGCGGGACGCCATGCCGCACGGGGGTGACCTCCATATCGAGGTGCGCGAGTCCCAGGTTACCGGCGACGATCCCAAGCAGGCCCAGAACCTCCCACCGGGGCCCTACGTTCTGCTCGCGGTGTCCGACCAGGGGACCGGAATGGGCCCCGAGGTGCTCGCGCATCTTTTCGAGCCGTTTTTCACGACGAAGGACCAGGGAAAGGGGACCGGCCTCGGCTTGAGCGTCGTGTACGGCATCGTGCGCCAGACCGGAGGCGACATTCTCGTCGAAAGCGAGGTGGGCCGGGGGAGCACGTTCCGGATTCTCCTGCCCTGGAGCGGCGGGCCCAGCTCGTCGGGCGCCGGTGGGGACGCGCCGGTCGAGGCCGGGTCGCCTGCGAAGGGGCAGGCGACCGTTCTTCTCGCCGAGGACGAAGAGGCGGTGCGTGCCCTCGCTCGGGACATGCTTCAATACCTAGGGTACGAGGTTCTGGAGGCGAGCTCGGGCGACGAAGCCATCCGAGTATTCGAGCGACACCGTGATGCGATCCGGGCGGTCGTGACCGACATCGTCATGCCGGGCATGAGCGGCGTAGATCTCGCCCGCCACCTCGTAAGCATGAAACCCGGCTTGAAGGTGCTCCTGGTCTCCGGTTACACGAAGGACTCGCTCGCCGACGGTTTCGAAGAGGATGGGTTTGCCTTCCTGCAAAAGCCGTACATGCTGGAGGAGATCCGTCGCGGGCTCGCGGACCTCCTCGCCGACTCCCTGGCTGGAGATGCCGGCGCCCCGCCCAGCCGCCGCGGCTAATCCCTCCAACGCGCGAGAAAGAGGTTGGTCTCGTGCGACCCCGGGTCGGCCCGGTTGGAGGCCCACACGAGCCACCTGCCGTCCGGGCTCACGTGGGGGAAGCCGTCGAATCCCGGCGCACTCGTGATCCTCTCGGGCTCGCCCCCTCGCTTGTCGACCATCCAGAGATCGAATTCGCGCGGATCGGCCGCTCCGGCGTTCGAGCTGTAGAGAATCCGGTTTCCATCGGAGTGAAACGTGGGGCAGAAATTGGCGGCGCCGTTCTTCGTGAGCTGACGCGCGCCGGTACCGTCGGCGTTCATGATGAAGATCTCGAGTGAGCGGGGGCGGATGAGCCCCTTCGCCAGGAGCTCTCGATACTCCTTGAGCTCGGCTCCTTGAGGCCTGCTCGCGCGCCAAACGATCTGCGAGCAATCGGGGCTGAAGAAGGCGCCCCCGTCGTAGCCGGGCGTATCGGTCATGCGGTTCACCTTCCCGGCGTCGTCCCTCACGTAGAGATCCAGATCTCCGTCGCGAGTGGAGGTGAACACAATCGCTCCGCCGCGCGGGCACCAGGTCGCCTCCGCGTCGTAGCCCGGAGACTTGACGAGTGGCGTGAGCCCGGATCCGTCCGGATTCCCTTGGTAGATGTCGTAGGAATCGTAGATCGCCCACACGTAGCCGTGCGATCGGTCGGGCGGTGGCGGGCAGCTGTCCTCCGCCGCGTGGGTCGATGAGAAGATGATCCGCTTCCCCTCGGGATACTCGAAATAGCCGCACGTCGTGCGGCCTTTGCCGGTCGAAACCATCCGAACGTCGCCGCTCTCCAAGTCGAGGACGTATTCCTGGTCGCATCCCGCCCCTCGGGGCGTGGCCTGAAAAATGAGCTTCTTCCCGTCGGGGCTCCAGTAGGCCTCCGCGTTCTCGCCGCCGAAGGTGAGCTGCCGGACGTCGCTCAGGTGACGCTCCGCCTCCAGGGCGTGCTCGAACGGCCGGCCCGCCTGGAACGCAGGCCGGTCCGCCGCGGTGCCCGCGCCGGGGCCGGCTCCCCCTGCGTGCGCCGAGACGCCCCCTGTCTGCCCCGCCCCGCCCTGGGCGCCACGCTCGGCGAGGGTCGCGCGCAGCGTGAGCCGGCGTCCGTCCCGGATCACGACGACGTCGATCGTCTCCGCCGGCCGATGGTCTTGCAACGCGTACGTCATGTCGTACAGGTTTGCGACCCCGGTTCCCGCCATTTCGACGATGCGGTCTTTACCCCGGATTCCGGCCAGATCCGCCGGGCCGCCAGGTCGGACATCGGCGAGCAGCACGCCTCCCTCGGCCGACTCCATCGCGCTGTAGTCCGGGATCGTTCCGAGGTAGGCGCCATATCCGCGGCTGTCCCCGCCCATCGTGGGCTGCGCCGAGGCGCGGACGTACTGGGGCCTGGCCGTCGCAGCCGCAAGGTCTTTGCCCAGGAACGCCGCGAAGGCGATCACCTTCGCCGCCCCCTCCGGATTCACCGTCGCCGGCTTGTCCTCCGGGCTGTGGTACTGCTCGTGCGCCCCCGTGAAGAGGTGAAGCACCGGGACGCCGGCCGCGTAGAAGCTCGTCTGGTCGGAGGGGCCGTACCCATCCCCCTTGCTCGTGACGAGGAGCGTCGTCGCCGCCGCCGCCCGCGAGATGAGATCCTTCCATTGCGGGGCGGTGTCGGACCCCAGGGCGATGAGCCGGTCCTCGCGGAGTCGCCCGACCATGTCCAGGTTGATCATCGCCGCCACGAGCCCCATCGGGACCGGCGGATGCTGGACGAAGTAGGACGATCCCGCCAGACCGACCTCTTCCCCCGAAAAGAGCGCGATTACGATGCCGCGGTGGGCTTTCACGGGCTCAAGCGACCGCAAGAGCTCCTCGCCGATCATCAACGCGGCCACCGTTCCCGAAGCGTTGTCGTCGGCTCCGTTGTGAATGGCGTGCTCGTTCGGACGCATCGAATGCTCTCCGCCATAGCCCAGGTGGTCGTAGTGCGCGCCGACCACGACGTACTCGTTCTTGAGCGCGCCCCGGCCGGAGATCAACCCCGCCAGGTTTTCGGCCTTGGCGTAGATTGGCTGGAGCGCGACCTGTCCGGACAGCCGAACCCCTGTCGAGGCTTTGGGACGCGGCTTCAAGTCCCGGTCCACGTCGTCCTGGAACCGCTTCAAGTCGATGCCCGCCGCGTGGAGCCATCCCTGGGCCACGGAGGTCTTCACCTGGACGACGGGGATTCCGGCCGGACTCTCGGGGCCGTCGTTCCGAAGCACGGGGAGCCTGTCCTTGTCCTCGTCCTGAAGCGGGCCCGTGACGAACACGATCGCGACGGCGCCTCGCTCGCGCGCACGAAGCACCTTGTACCGGAGCGCCGACCAGCGGCTCGGCTTCCTTCCGTCAAATCGGGATGAGCTGTCTTTCTCCTGCGGCTCGTAGCGCAACATCAGGGCGACCTTTCCGCGAAGATCGACGCCCTCGAATTCGCTGAACGAGAGCGGCGGCGCGTCGATCCCGTAGCCCAGGAAGGCGATCTCGCCCGAGAACGCGCCGGGGCTCGAGAACCCGAGCGGCACCCACGCGGAATCGGCGACGCCCTCGAGGTGATTCCCCGGAAGGGATACGACGCCCGTCTTGATGTCGAATGGCTGGCGATACCTCGAACCGAACGCGGGCTTCAAGCCGCGCGAACGAAGCCCCCACTCGATCCAGTTCGCGGCGCGGAGGATCCCGGCGGTGGTGATTCCCCGGCCCTCCATGCTGTCGGCCGCGAGTACCTCGACCCCGGAGCGGAACTCTCCGGCGAGGCGCGCCGCCTGGGATGGGGCGGCGGACGCGGCGGCGGAGGGCGTGCAGAACAGGGCCAGCGCGATCACCCAGAGCCGGCGTCCATGCGGGACCCTCCTGGGCTCTCTCCGGGCTACGCGCGCTCGTCGGCTCATGCCGAGGATCCTACCAGCTTCAATCACGCGTGGAAAAGGACCCCGAAAGCGGGCTTGAGCGGAAGCCGCCCGGGTGGTATCCTCCATGTGCAGCTGGCGAATCCCGCTGCGTTGATACCCTTCAAACTAGTTCCGAGAGGCTAGAAAGGGGCACCTGCATCATCACCCCTTCCGGTCCCGGAAGGGGTTTTTCCGTGCCTACCGAAAAGTCAGTGGAGCGCGTCCGCGAGAAGGCGGAGATCGTCGACGGCGAGGGGCTTCGCCGTGCGATCACCCGGATCGCGCACGAGATCATCGAGCGGAACGACGGGGCCCGGGACCTGGTCCTTGTCGGGATCCGCACGCGCGGCGTCCCGCTCGCGAAGCGTCTTGCCCAGAAGATCAAGGAGTTCGAGGGCGTCGAGCCGGCGGTCGGAGCGCTCGACATCACGCTCTACCGCGACGATCTCCAGATGATCGCGCACCAACCGGTCGTGAAGGGTACCGACGTGCCGACCGGCATCAACGACAAGATCGTCGTCCTCGTGGACGATGTGCTCTACACGGGACGAACGGTTCGTGCGGCTCTCGATGAGCTGATCGATCTGGGAAGGCCCAAGGCGATCCAGCTGGCGGTCATCATCGACCGGGGCCATCGCGAGATTCCGATCCGGGCCGACTTCGTCGGCAAGAACGTGCCGACGTCCAAGCGCGAGGTGATCATGGTCCACGTCCACGAGGTCGACGGCCTGGACGGCGTGTCGATCGGGGAGGTCCTCGGATGATCGGAACGCGCAAGGACCTGCTCGGTCTCGAGGACCTTTCCGCTGAGGAGCTCGTCTCGATCCTCGACACGGCACGCACGTTCCGCGAGGTTCTCGACCGTCCGATCCCGAAGGTGCCGTCCCTTCGAGGGCTCACGGCCGCGAACCTCTTCTTCGAGGCGAGCACCCGCACGAGGCTTTCCTTCGAGCTGGCGGAAAAGCGCCTGAGCGCCGATACCGTGAACTTCCAGACCTCGGGCTCCAGCGTCTCGAAAGGGGAGTCGCTCAAGGACACCGCGCGAAACATCGAGGCGATGGGGATCCACCTTGTCGTGATCCGTCACCAGGCCTCCGGCGCGCCGCACTATCTGGCGCGGAACCTGGACGCCGGCGTGATCAACGCGGGGGATGGGACGCATGAGCACCCCACGCAGGGTTTGCTCGACATCTTCACAATCCGGGAGCGCCGCGGGAAGATCGCGGGGCTCAGGGTCGCGATCATCGGGGACATCGCGCACAGCCGCGTGGCGCGATCGAACATCTGGGGGCTTACCAAGCTAGGGGCAACCGTCACGATCGCCGGACCGCCGACGATGATGCCCGCCGAGGTGGAGCGTTTTGGGGTGACCGTGGCGCGAAGCGTGGACGAGGCGATGGAAGGAGCGGATGTCGTGAATATCCTCCGAATCCAGCTCGAGCGCCAGCGTAGCACCCTCTACCCCTCGCTTCGAGAATATGCGCGCGTCTACGGCATTACGAGCGAGCGGCTCAAGCGGGCGAAGCCGGACATCACGGTGATGCACCCGGGCCCGATGAACCGCGGCGTCGAGATCGCGCAGGACGTGGCGGACGGAAAGCATTCGGTCATCCTGGAACAGGTGACGAACGGCGTCGCGGTGCGCATGGCGGTGCTCTACCTGCTCGCCGGGCACAAGGCCCAAGGCGAGCCGCCCGTCGAAAACGTACCCACGGAGGCCAAGCAGACCCATGGCGAGCCCTCTCTGCATCCGCGGCGGTAGAGTCCTCGACCCGGCGCGCGGGATCGATCGCGTCCAGGATCTCTGGATCGCGAACGGCCGGATCGCGGGTCTGGGGGAGGACGCCCCGGCGGATGTTAGGTCGCATCCTCAAGTCGAGGTCATCCCCGTCCAGGGCGCCGTGATCTGCCCGGGGCTCGTGGACATCCACGTGCACCTGCGGGAGCCCGGACAGGAAGAGAGAGAAACCATCGAGACCGGAACGCGGGCCGCCGCCCGCGGAGGCTTCACCACGGTGGCGTGCATGCCCAACACCGTGCCCCCGCTCGACGATCGGCCGCGGATCGAGTACGTGGTCCGCCGTGCGCGCGAGTCGGGGCACGCGCGCGTGTTTCCCATCGCCGCGGTGACGCGCGGGCAGATGGGAGAGACGCTCACCGAGATCGAGGATCTGATCGATGCGGGCGCGGTGGCCGTATCCGACGACGGAAAGCCGGTTCGGAACGCCGAGATCATGCGCCGCGCGCTCGAGATGACCCGCCGCCTGGGCGTTCCCGTGATCCAGCACGCCGAGGATCCGGATCTCAAAGGGGATGGGGTCATGCACGAGGGCTGGACCTCGACGCGCCTCGGCATGAGGGGAATCCCGGACGTGGCTGAGTCGGTCATGGTGGCCCGCGACGCCCTGCTCGCCGAGCTGACGAACGGGCACGTCCACGTGGCCCACGTGAGCGCGGCCCGATCGGCGGAGATCATCCGCCGCGCGAAGGCCCGCGGCGTCCACATGACCGCCGAGACCGCCCCCCATTACCTCCTGCTCACCGATGAGGCCGTACAGGGGTACGATCCGAGCGCCAAGATGAATCCGCCCCTCCGGAGCGCCAGGGATCGCGACGCGCTCATCGAAGCGGTCGTGGACGGCACGATCGACTGCCTCGCGACCGATCACGCACCGCACACGGAGATCGAGAAGGATAGTGATTTCGACTCGGCGCCATTCGGGATCGTGGGCCTCGAGACTGCGCTCGGGCTTTACATGAAGGCGCTGGTCGAGCCGAAACATCTCTCGCTGTCCGAGCTGATCCTCCGTCTCACCGCGAACCCATGCAAGATCTTGGGCCTTCCGGGTGGCACGTTTGAGCCTGGCTCGCCGGCCGACGTCACCGTCTTCGACCCGTCGCGGCGCTGGACCGTGCGCGCGTCCGAGTTTGCGTCGATGGGACGGAACACGCCCTTCGAGGGGTGGGAGCTTCCGGGCCAGGTGATGCTCACGATGGTCGGTGGCCGAGTTACCTATCGGCCCGATGCCGTCCCGGCCAGCGCCCGATAGCGGGGCCGTTCCCGAAAGTGATACGATGGGGCCGTTCATGCAGACCCCGCACGCGAAGCCCCCGGGCTACCGGCTACTCGGATCGATCCTCCTCGTCGCCTTCACAGGTTGCGCCTACTACAACACGTTCTATCTCGCCAAGCGCTACTACCGCGATGCCCAGAGGGCTCAGGAGCGGAGCGTGAACGACTTGCCGTCTCCCGACGCGGCGCAGAAGTACGAAGCGACCATCCGCCAATGCAACAAGATCCTGGTCGACTATCCCAAGAGCAAGTGGGCAGACGATGCCCTCTACTACATGGCTGCGGCGATGTACGGGAGGGGGGATTACGCGGGCGCGATCAAGAAGTCAGGCGAGCTCCGCGCCTCGCAGCCCAAGAGCCCCTTCGTGCCGGATTCGAAGCTCATCGAGGCGCTCTCCCAATACCGCCGGAAGGAATACCTGGAAGCGGATACCTTGTTCCGCGAGGTGGAGGCCCAGTATCCCTCGTTCAAGCGGAAGTGGGAGCTCTACTACTATGGCGCGGAATGCGAGGTGGGGCTCAAGAAGTACCCGGAAGCCCTGGTCTGGTACGACCGCGCGGTCAAGTCCGCGAGCAAGAAGCGCGAGCGCGCCGATGCGTTGAGGCGCACGGGGGATGCCCTGTTCGCAAGCGGAAAGTATGAAAGCGCTCAGCTCATGTACGCGGAGTGCCTCAACGCCGAGGAGAACGGCGGCAGGCGGTTGGACCTCGTCCTGAAGCGCGGCGATGCGCTCGAAGAGCTGAGGCGCTATGACGACGCGCTCACGTTTTACGAGCGATGGAAGCCTTTTGCCGTGAACGAGAACCGCGATGGAGAGCTTGCGCTCCGGATCTACGGGTGCATGGCGCTTGTTGGGCGGGTGAACGAGGCGCTCAACGGATACCGGGGCCTCGTCGCCCAGGTTCCGCACACACCGGTGGCCTATGAGGCCCAATTCCGGCTGGGATACGTGTACGAGTCGCAGCTTGGTGATTTCGAATCCGCCGGCCGTGAATACGACAAGTTGAAGGCGGAGCCCGGCGCCTCCGAGTTCCAAACCGAGGCGTCGCGGAGATCGGGGAGTCTGGCCACGATCAAGAGGTACCGCCAGACTCTTCAGTCCGACTCAACGCAGGCGCGGGCACGCGCTGCATTTCTCATCGCCGAGCTCTACTACTTCCAGATCCAGAAGGTCGATTCCGCGCTGACCCAGTACGCGGGGGTGGAGCGCGATTTCCCGAAGAGTCCCTTCGCCCCGAAGGCGGCCTTCGCCCGGCTCTGGATTCACACGCACGACCAGGGCGACACCGCAGCGGCAGCCGCGCTCACCGATTCCATCGCGGCCCTGTATCGGAAGACGCGTTATGCCGAATCGGCGCTCTATCTGTGGAAGCGCTGGAGCGGGAAAACGGACGAGAGGACCGCGCTCCTGGACTCGATGCTCGCGCACCCCGACACGAGCCTCGCCCGCGAGCGGATGGAGGAGCTGCTCCCGACCGGGTCCGCGTCGCAGGACAGCCTGAAGGCCCCTCCCCTGCCGGTCCCGGGTCAGCTGACGCCGGCGGAGGAAGCGCGGCGGGATTCGCTGGCGGACTACACGCGGGCGCTCTACAAGGCACAACGCGAAGGAAAGGCGCCACCGCAGCCGTCGCCGGCCTCTCGACCTGCCGACGCGGATACCTCGCGCACCAAGCCTCCGCCGCAGCCGGCGGATACGACCTCGACTCCGCTCATCGGTCCGTCGCGATGAACCTCGTGCCGTGCTCGGTCGTCGAGAACCGCGAGCTCACCACAGGAAATTTCCTACTCACGCTCAAGGTGCCACGAGGATTCACGCGGCCCCAACCGGGCCAGTTCGTCCACCTGCGCGTCTCGCCGGAATCCGAGCCCCTGCTCCGGCGGCCCTACAGCCTGGAAGGATTCGTGGAGCGCGGCGGGATCCGCGCAGTCCGGATCTATTACTCGGTCGTGGGGCGCGGATCGAAGGCGCTCTCGTCTCAACCGAAAGGCCAGAAGCTCGATCTTATCGGCCCGCTGGGTATCGGGTTTTCGCCGCGCCCCCGCCGCATGCCGATTCTCGTCGCGGGCGGTCGCGGCGTGGCGCCGCTCCTGTTCCTCGGCCGGAAGCTCCGCGAAAAGAAACGCCCCTTCATTTTCCTCTTCGGCGCGCGCTCCAGCCGCGAGCTGTACGGCGTGCGCGACGTGCGCGGCGGAAGGCTCCACATCGCCACCGACGACGGATCGGTGGGGTATCGCGGAAGCGTGCTCACGCTCGTGAAGCGCGAATGGGAAACCGGAGGCCACACCCCGCTCAGCGCCGAGATCTTCACCTGCGGTCCGCACGGGCTTCTCCACGAGGTGGCGGCGTTCGCCGACGCTCATGGAATCCGATGCGAAGCCTCGCTCGAGGGGCCGATGGCGTGCGCCGTCGGCGCCTGCCGCGGGTGCCCGGTCCCGCTCCACCCCGGAGCGGCCGGGAACGGCGACCGCTACCCCGCGATGTGTGTGGAGGGCCCGGTCATGGACGCGACGGTCGTGGACTGGGAGCGGCTGCCGTGACGCCGAACCTCGAAGTGCACATCGGATCCCTCGCGCTCCGTAACCCCGTGCTCGTCGCCTCGGGAATCATCGGGTACGGGATCGAGTACGCTCGCCTCGTCGACCTGACCGCGATCGGAGGCATCGTCACGAAGACCGTAACCCGCCACGCACGGGCCGGGAATCCGCCTCCGCGCGTCGTGGAGACGGCTTCCGGAATGCTCAACTCGATCGGGATCGAGAATCCCGGCCTGGAAGGCTTTCTCGAGAGCAAAGTCCCGATCCTTCGCGAGCTTCCCTGCGCTGTGGTTGTCTCTGTGGAAGGGGAGGACGTGCGGGAGTTCTGCGAGCTGGTCGAGGGGGTAACCCGCGCGGGGGTGGCGCACGCGATCGAGGTAAACATCTCGTGTCCCAACGTCGGGCCGCACGGGCTCCGCTATTCGACCGACGCCGACATGGCTCGCGAGGTCATGACCGCGATCCGCCCCCTTACCACGTTGCCGCTCATCGCGAAGCTCACCCCGAACGTGACCCGGATCGCGGAGATCGCCGCCGCGTGCGAATCGTGCGGCGCGGATGCCGTGTCGCTCGTGAATACGTTCGTGGGAATGGCGGTCGACTCGATCTCGCGCAAACCGATCCTGGGCACCGTCGTCGGCGGCCTTTCGGGCCCCGCGATCAAACCGCTCGCCCTCGCGAAGGTTTGGGAGGTGGTTCAAGCGGTGGACATTCCCGTGATCGGCATGGGCGGGATCACGAGCCCCGCCGACGCGGTCGAGTTCATCCTCGTCGGCTCGACCGCGGTCCAGGTGGGAACCGCCCTCTTCGCGAACCCGGGTCTTCCCGAGGCGTGCGTGGAGGAGCTCGAATCATATCTGCGCCGCGCGGGCATCGCGACCGCGGCTGATTTGATCGGTGCCCTGGACGTGCCGTCGGAACGCGGCGTGATCCGCGCCGGAAGGCACGTGCTGCCGCGTGCGCGCCGCGGGAGCGCTTCGTGAGCGGCTCCTTGCGCGACCGCCTCATCGTCGCCCTCGACCGCCCCGACCTGAAATCCGCGCTCCTGCACGTGGACCGGATCGGGGATACGATCGACTGGTACAAGGTCGGGATGGAGCTTTTCTTCGCCGCCGGAAGGCCCGCCGTCTCGGCTCTTGCCGAGCGGGGCAAGCGGATCTTACTCGACCTCAAGCTCCACGACATCCCGGCCACGGTCGAAAAGGCGGTACGGGCGCTGGACGGGCTCCCGGTTTCGCTCCTGACCGTGCACGCGGCCGGCGGTCCCGCCATGCTTCGCGCGGCCTCGGACGCGGCGCGGTCCTTGGCGTCACGGCCGGGCGTCCTCGGCGTCACGATGCTCACAAGTCTGGATGGGTCGGAACTCCAGGCGCTCTGGAACCCGGCGACGAATCTCGAAGAGAAGGTGCTCGGGCTCGCCCGCTTGTGCCGCGAGGCGGGCGTGGCGGGCGTCATCGCCTCGCCCCTCGAGATCAAGGCGCTCCGCCTCGAGCACGCGGCTCCATTCCTGATCGTCACGCCCGGCATCCGCGGTCCCGGCGACTCCGCGCAGGATCAGAAACGAACCCTATCGCTCAAGGAGGCGCTTTCGCGCGGGGCGGACTACGTGGTCGTGGGGCGGCCGATCCTCGAGGCCCAAGACCCGCAGGCCGTGGTGGCCGCATACGAGGCCTCGCTCACCTCTAGTCTTTCCATCGAAAGGACCGGATCATGAGGGCTTTGGTCACGGGGATCACTGGGTTCGCCGGAAGCCATCTCGTCGACTACATCCTCGGCGAGAAAAAGGACGTCGAGGTCGTTGGGATCCAGCGCTGGAGAAGCCGGACCGAGAACATCGAGCACTTTGTCGGGAAGGTGCGGATGTTCGAGTGCGATCTCCGCGACGCATCGTCGGTGCGGGACGTTCTGGAGGAAGCCCGGCCGGACTGGATCTTCCATCTCGCCGCCCAAAGCTTCGTGCCCACTTCGTGGACCGCCCCCACCGAGTCGCTCGTCACGAACGTCATCGGGCAGCTCAATGTCTTCGAGGCCGTGAAGAAGCTCCATATCATGCCGCGGATCCAGCTCGCGTGCTCGAGCGAGGAGTACGGGATGGTGTATGAGAACGAGCTTCCCATCCGCGAGACAAATCCGCTACGGCCGCTCTCGCCGTACGCGGTCAGCAAGGTCGGGCAGGACATGCTCGGGTACCAATACTTCATGAGCTTCAAGCTTCCGGTGATCCGGACACGAGGCTTCAACCACGAGGGCCCGCGGCGCGGCCCGGTCTTCGTTTGCTCGGATTTCGCGAAGCAAATCGCCGATATCGAGAAGGGGCGCCGTCCGCCCGTGATTCGCGTCGGCAATCTCGACGCGCGCCGTGATTTCACCGACGTGCGCGACGTCGTGCGCGCGTACTGGCTCGCCCTCGAGAAAGGCGAACCGGGGGAGGTCTACAACATCTGTTCCGGACGCGCGTGGACGATACGCCAGATGCTCGATCTCCTCCTCGGCATGACGAAGGCCAAGGTGAAGGTCGAGCCGGATCCCGCCCGCATGCGCCCGTCGGACGTGCCCGTACTGCTCGGGGACGCCGGCAAGTTCAAGAAGGTGACCGGTTGGGAGCCCACGATCCCCTTCGAGCAGACCCTTCGCGACCTCCTGCAGTACTGGAGGGACCGCTAGTCCCTTGCGCACCCTCATCACCGGCGTCGCGGGGTTCGTCGGGCGTCACCTCGTTCGCGAGTTCGCGAAGCGTCCCAAGGAGGAGCTCCACGGCGCGGATCATGTGCCGCTCGGAGCCTCCGAGTCGGACCAGGATCTCCGGGCGACGCTCCAGAGCCATCGTCGCCTCGACGTCACCGACTCCGATGAGGTGGTCGCGTGGGTAAGGGAATGGCGGCCGGACCGGATCGTTCATCTCGCCGCTCAATCCTCCGGCGCCGAATCCATCGGCAATCCAGCCGTCACCTATCGCGTGAACGCGGTCGGGGCCCTGAATGTGCTGGAGGCCGTGCGCATCGAGGCGCCGGAATGCATCGTCCTCCTCGTGGGCTCGGCCGACGTCTACGGAACGGGCGCGCCGGGGCAGAAGATCCGCGAGGACGCCGCGCTGAAGCCGCTGAACCCCTACGCGCTCAGCAAAGCCGCTCAGGATTCGCTCGGCGAGCTATACGCGGCGACCTATCGCTTGAAGATCGTGCGAACGCGCACCTTCAGTCACACCGGGCCGGGCCAGCACCCGCGCTTCGCGCTGGCCGGCTTTGCCGATCAGCTCGCGCGGATCGACGCCGGCCTCGTGGCGGCGGAGCTGCGCGTGGGAAACCTGGAAGGAGTCCGGGATTACGGGGACGTGCGGGACGTGGTGCGCGCCTACGGGCTCCTTCTCGAGCGCGGCGCGCCGGGCCAAGCTTATAATGTGTGCACCGGTCGGGGGCACCTCTTGCGCGACTTGCTCGACGCCTTGTGCGGCGTCGCGGGATTCAAGCCCACGATCGTCCAGGATCCGGAGCGGATGCGAGCCCGGGACGCCGACTACCTGGTGGGCGATCCCGTGAAGGTTCAAGCGAACACTCGGTGGTCTCCCGAGATTCCGATGGATCGGACGCTCGAAGATCTATACCGGGACACACGAGAACGGCTCCGGCGCGAGACCGGCCGTTAAAGGAGGGAACGTTGCGGATCGTCGTGGTTGGGACCGGTTACGTGGGGCTCGTCAGCGGCGCGGGGCTCGCCGACTTTGGCAACGAGGTGCTCTGCGTCGATGTCAATCAGAGCAAGATCGACCTCCTGGAGCGCGGCGAGATTCCATTCTACGAGCCCGGACTCAAAGATTTGGTCGGGCGGAACATCCGGGAGAAGAGGCTCAGGTTCAGCACCTCGCTCGAGCAGGCGACGCGCTGGGGTGAGGTGATCTTCATCTGCGTTGGCACGCCGCAGCGCCCGAACGGTACCGCCGATTTGCGCGCGGTCTTCGCCGTGGCGAAATCCGTCGCGAAGGCGATGCCTGCGTACCGGCTGGTCATCCAGAAGAGCACGGTGCCCGTGGGCACCGGAGACCAGGTCCACGCGATCCTGAAGCGCCATGCCAAGCGTGGGATCCCGTTCGACGTCGCCTCGAACCCCGAATTCCTGCGAGAGGGTACCGCGGTCGAGAACTTCATGCGGCCGGATCGGATCGTGATTGGCACGGCCACGGAGCGCGCGCGGAAGATCCTTCGCAGCATCTACGCCCCACTCTATCTTCTGGAGACGCCAGCCGTGCTCACGGATGTGCGCACGGCGGAGCTTCTGAAGTACGCCGCCAACGCGTTTCTGGCCACGAAGATTTCCTTCGTGAACGAAATGGCCAATCTGTGCGAGGTGGTCGGTGCGGACATTCGGGACGTGGCGAAAGGGATGGGTCTGGATAGGCGCATCGGGCCGAAGTTCCTGCACCCCGGCCCAGGCTTCGGCGGCTCCTGCCTTCCAAAGGACACGGAGGCGCTTCGGGCTTTTGCGAGAAAGGCGGGGGTGCCGGTCCGGATCGTGGGTGCGGTCATCGAGACCAATAAGGCGCAGCGCGCGATCGCGACCCAGAAGGTCCTCGCCGCCCTGAAGGGACGCGGGACGCGCACGGCCGCGATCCTCGGCCTGAGCTATAAGCCGGATACCGACGACCTCCGCGAATCGCCGGCCCTGGACTTGATCCGCGCGCTCCAGAGAAAAGGAGTCCAGGTCCGCGCCTTCGATCCGGCCGTCGATCGCGGAGCCGCCGGGGTTCCCTCCGGCGTCACGTTCGGGGAGAACCCATACGATGCAGCCAAGGGAGCGGACGTTCTTGTTCTGGTGACGGAGTGGAATGAATTTCGGAGGCTGGACTTGCCCAAGATTCGCCGCGTGATGCGCCGACGGGCGATCGTGGATCTGAGGAACATTTACGATCCCGAGACAGTGAGGCGGCTCGGGTTCACGTACACCTCGGTGGGGAGGGCTTGATGCAGCTGATTCACGGCATTCATGTGAAACCCCTCAAGGTCATCGCGGACGAGCGTGGGTACCTGATGGAAATGCTGCGCTCCGATGACCCCTTCTTCCAGGGCTTCGGCCAGTCGTATGTCTCGGTCGCCTACCCGGGCGTCGTCAAGGGGTGGCACTTTCACAAGGTCCAGACCGACCACTTCGTGATCGTCAAAGGCATGATGAAGGTCGTGCTCTACGACCAGCGCGAGGGATCCCCGACCCACGGGCTCATCAACGAGTTCTTCATGGGAGAGAAGAACCCGATCCTCGTCACGATCCCGCCGGGCGTGGTGCACGGCATGAAGGGGATCGGCACCGAGCCCGCGATGCTCGTGAACGTCCCGACCGAGGTGTATCGCTACGACAAGCCCGACGAGTACCGCATCGATCCTCACAAGAACGATATTCCCTACGACTGGGATCGAAAAGATGGCTGAGGCGCCGGACCTCGCACGGGGCCGCTTCCTCGTCCCGGGGGGCGCAGGATTCATCGGATCGAACTTCGTCCGCGTGATCCGGAAACGGTTCCCGGATTCCCGCGTCACCGTCCTGGACAAGCTCACCTACGCCGGAAACCTCGCGAACCTGGAATCCTTGTCCGGCGATCCGGGGTACCGGTTCATCAAAGGAGACATCTGTGACGCGAAGGCGGTGACCGCCGCGATGGAAGGCTGCGACCTGGTTGTCAACTTCGCCGCCGAGACCCACGTGGACCGGTCGATCGAGAGGGCGCACGAGTTCGTGCTCACCGACACGTTCGGCGTGTACGTGCTCCTCGAGGAGGCGCGACGCGTGGGAGTCCGGCGGTTCTTGCAGGTAAGCACCGACGAGGTCTACGGGGAAATCCTGGGCGACGCCGCGAACGAGGAGTCCCCGCTCCTGGCGCGGAATCCTTACGCCGCCTCGAAGATAGGAGGGGAGCGTCTCGCCTACTCCTACTTCGCCACGTACGGCGTTCCTACGATCGTGACGCGCGGCAGCAACAATTATGGCCCGTTCCAGCATCCCGAGAAGCTCATCCCGCTTTTCGTCACGAACGCTTTGCAAGGATTGCCGATGCCTGTGTATGGAAGCGGCAAGAACACCCGTGATTGGATCCACGTGGACGATCATTGCGCCGCGATGCTCGCGATCCTCGCCGCGCGGGACGTAGAGGGAGAGACCTTCAACATCGGGGCGGGGAACGAGAAAACGGTCCTCGAGATCACCGGTCTGATCTTGGACAGGCTCAAGAAGCCCCAGAGCCTGATCCAGCACGTCACCGACCGGCCGGGGCACGACCGCCGCTACGCGATCGACATGAGCAAGCTCGCGAAGCGGACCGGGTTTCAGCCGTCCGTTGCGTTCGAGCGCGGGATCGCGGCGACGATCGACTGGTACGTCGAGCATCGCTCCTGGTGGGAATCGGTGCGCTCCGGGGAATACCGGCACTATTACGAACGCATGTACGGCGCCCGCTAGGGCGACCGGGCAACCCGGAGCGTCATGCGCCGCCTGATCCGGTCGACCGCCCTCCTCGGGCTCGGCTCGGCCGCCACGGTCGTTGCCGCAATCCTCCGCGCCAAGGTCCTGGCCGCCCTCCTGGGGCCGCAGGGGACGGGCCTTCTGGCGCAGCTCTCCACCCTGACCGCGGTCTTGGTCCCGCTCGCGACGCTGAGCATGGGGAACGGCGTCACGGCGATGATCGCGGACGCGCGCGCCCGCGGGGACGCGTTCCTCGCGCGGCGCGTCCGCACCACCGCGCTCACGCTCTCCTGGCTGACGGGCTTGACGCTCGCGTTGGTGACGGCGCTCGCATCCCCCTGGCTCGCAGACGTCCTCTACCACGACCGCGCGTGGACGTGGGTCGTGCTCGCCGGAGCCGCGACGGTACCCCTATCGGCGATCGCCTCCTTGCGGGTCTCGATCCTCCAGGGGCACCAGGCGGTGAAGGCGATGGCGGCCTTGAACGGGATCGTCGCCGCCGCGGGGATCGCCACGATCGTCCCCCTGGCATGGTTCTTCGGGTTGCGCGGCGCCGTGGCGCAGCTCGTGGTGGTCGGGGGCGTCTACGTTTGGGCCAGCGGGAGGTTGGTCGCGCGGCACGCGCCTCCGGACCCTGAGAAACGCCACTCCTGGGACAACCTCATCGATCGCCCGTTGGTGCGCCCGCTCCTCCGCTACGGATCCAGCGCGCTCCTGGTCGGTCTCGCCGCGACCCTGACGGTCCTCATCCTGCGTTCGGTGCTCGTGTCGAAGCTGGGGCTCGGCCCGAACGGGATCTACCAGGTCTGCATCGGCATCTCGGGGCTCTACATGCCGCTCATCCTGAACTCGATCACCGCGGTCGTCTGGCCGCAGATCGCGGCGCAGAGGAATGACGAAGAGACGACCGCGACCATGCGGCAGGCGCTCAGGCTCGGCCTCTTGCTCATGACGGGCGCGACCGGCGCGATGCTCGCGGGAGCCCCGATCTGGATTCCTCTCTTCTACTCCAACAGGTTCCTGCCCGCGCTCGATCTCCTCCCGATTCAGTTCCTGGGGGACTATTTCCGCACCGTCTCGTGGATGTGCTCCATCTGGCTCGTGCCGAGGAATCGCCTGAAGCCCTGGGTGCTCTACGACGTGGTCTACGGCGTCGCGTTGCTCGTCACGTTCACCCTGCTCGTGGACCGCGTGGGCCTGAAGAGCGCCGTGATCGCCTACGTGGTCGCGCACATGAGCCACGCGTTCCTCCATTACGCGCTCGCGCGGAGAGCGCTCCGATTTCGCTTCGGGCCCGATAACCGGCGGCTCCTTCTTGCGTCGCTCGCGCTTCTGCTCGGCCTGACGATCTGGACCCCGCGGGGGATCCTTGGCGTGGCGCTCGGCCTGGCATCGCTAACCTTGTGGGCCGCGCTCGTGGTTCGGCCCGACGAGTGGCGGACGGTGTGGCGGAAAGGGATGGGGCTATTGGGGAAGTCGCGAAAGTACGAGTGACGGTTCCATGGGTCCCGGGTAGACTCGGCCCCACAGAATCCTATGCGTGTTTTGAACCTCGGCTGTGGACATAAGAAGGACACCTTTCCTGAAGCGAGGGCTGCGTCCGGCATCGTCGGCGTGGATATCAGCCCCCGCTCGCAGGCCGACATTCTGCATGATTTGAATCGGTTCCCCTATCCGCTCGATTCAGATTCCTTTGATCTCGTCATCATGCAGGATGTAATCGAGCACCTCGACGATGTCCTTGGCGTCATGAGCGAGGTCTACAGGGTCGCGCGATCCGGTGCGATCATCCGCATCCGCACGCCCCACTACAGCAGCTACTATGCATTCAACGATCCCACGCATCGGCGGGCGTTCGGGTACTTCGCGTTCGACTGCTTCGATGTGGCGAATCCGAACGTCCTGTACACCGAAGCGCGGTTTGAATTTCTCAAGAGAGAGATCCACTTCCCCAAGATCTGGCGGATCACCGGCGTGGCTGCTCTCGCGAATCGATTCCCCGCGCGTTGGGAGCAGCTCTTGGCATACGTTTTCCGGGCCGAGAATCTCTCTCTCGAATTGAGAGCCGTGAAGTCGAGCTAGTGCGCAGGCGCGCGGCCTAACCGGAAGCGATCGTCGCGCAAAGACCATTCTGAATCCGCGCCGCTGATTCCAGCGACCACCGCTCCTCAGCGAGTGCTCTGCCACGCTCTGCCAGCTCCGCGCGAAACGGGGGGGCGAGCAAGAGTGCGACAACTTGCTCCCCCAACTCCTCCGCCGTGTCGCTCGCGGCGTAGTGCTCCCCAGGGCTCAGGCCAAGACCCTCCGCGGCGAGTCGGGTGGCCACCACCGGGACGCGGGCTGCCATGGCCTCGGTGATCTTGACGCGCACGCCCGCCCCCACCCAGACAGGAACGACGAACACGGAGGCCTGCGCGAACTCCTCAGACATCGTTTCCACGTAGCCGACCGGATCTGCCCCGACCTTGTTCGCGGCGCCCACGAGGGAGCGGGGCAGGTCCTTCCCGACGATTCGGAGCCTCGCCGATGGGATGCGTGCCAGCACCCGGGGCCATCCTTTCCGCAAGAACTGGATCGCTCCGTCCACGTTCGGCCGCCACGCGAAGGATCCCGCGAGCAGCACGATGGGGGGCTCGCCCGGGTGCGGATCCCCGAAGCGGGTGAGATCCACGCCCACCGGCAGCACCTCGACGCGCGTGTCCGGGGCGAGCTTTCGGAGCTGTGCGGCCTCTTCCTCCTGGATGGCCAGAACAAGCGACGCCCGGCGGCAGAGGGATGATTCCGCATCGCGCAGGCGCCAGGCCTGAGCGCGGGCGTAGAGCCCGGCCGGGGTCCACCCGAGACGACGGGCGTATCGGTCCATCCAGACGTGCTCGAGGTTCTGCTCCCGGAGGATCATCGGGACGCCGTCCAGGTCGTCGGCGTAGGTTGCCATGTGAAGGTTATTCACGAGCGCGAACCTGGGACGCACCTCCCTGACCAGCTCGCGCAGCCGGCGGGAGAATTCCGAATTTCGATACCGCGCCAGGGTGTAGGGCCAGGGACCGAAGAGCCCGTCCAGCGCGGCGGGGATTGCCGCGGGCAGACGATGCGTGACCCGGACCACCCGGATGCCGCGCTCCTCGAATTCCGGGGGCACGGGCAATCGCTCCTCGCCCGGAGGCACCAGGCTGACCAAGGTCGTGTCGTACTCGCGCGATGCCGCCCACACGCTCTGGCACGAGGCGATCCGCCCCCCGTCGTCGAGGGGCCAGGGGAATCGGGGCGTGAGAACCAGGGCGGTTCGCCGGCTCACGTCGCGGCCTGCCGCGGCACCGCCCGGTCGAGAAATGCCTCGGCTCGTTCCATCACCTCGGCCACGGAGATCAAGTTCACGCACGGAAGCTCGGGGTGCACGCAGACGGTCTGACGGCACGGAAAGCAGTGCACGGGTTTGTGGAGCACGATCGCCTGGGTCGACCACGGCCGGAATCTCTTCGGATCCTGTGGACCATAAAGCGCCACGACGGGAGTCCCGCACGCCGCGGCGATATGGGCAAGGCCGCTGTCATTCCCGATGAAGAGAGCTGATCGCTCGATTACCGCTTCGGTCTCAGCCAGGCGCGATCCGAATAAGAAGTGGACCCGCGGGTCGGGAACGAGCGGGCGTATTCGTTCCGCGATGTCTCGCTCTTCCTCCCCTCCCACGAAGAGAATGCTCATTGGATGGCGCTCCAGAAGCCCTCGCGCCACCTCGGCGAATCGCTCCGGATACCATGCGCGAGGCCGCCACGAGGCGCCGGCGTGAATGGTCACGATAGGATCACCCTCCTGAATCCCGAGGCCGCGCAGTTTGGCCCCGATCGCCGCGCGATCGCTCTCGGAGGTGAAGACCTCGACCCGCGTCTCTTCTGCCGCAGACGATCCCACGAGCGGCCGCACGATGAGGAGATTGGTCTCGACCTCGTGAAGGGAGGCCGCGCGGGCCCCGTGCAATCCGGCTTGACCACGCGCGCCGAGGGCCAAGGTCCGGCTGTGGATCCAGTGGCTCAATCGGACCGTGCCGCGATCCAGCCGCTGGATCGCCCCGGACAGGAAGGGGAGGAGGAGCGTCCAACCGTCTCCGCGCAGATCGATGATGTGGGTGTAGCGCTCGGCTGCGGTCTCCCGCATGACCCGGAACGGGTGCCGCCCGTCGGCACGCGGTGAAACCGCCCGGTGAAAGGCGCCCGCGTCGTACGTCAGGATCCTGTCGATACAAGGGTTCCCGGCCAGGAGGTCCTTTGCCCAAGGACCCACCATCACATGGATCGGCGCCCCGGGGAGGGCCCGTCGCAGGGATCGAAACACGGGAGTCGCCGTGACGACGTCTCCTAAGTGATCCAGCTTGACCACAAGGACTTTGGGTGGGCGCCTCCGGCGAAACGCTCCGAGGAGGTTGACCAGACGCGAGGTGAAGGCGGAAGCCAGCAGGAATAGGTACTCCATCCGAGGATTCTTGCGGACGCGGAGGACCCTGGCAAGAGGTTGCAGGGTATGGCATCATGAGGTCAGGAAGGCGACGATTCCCCCACATCGCGAGTCAGCGGCCGAATACCCGACACCAAGCCGGAACTACGCGCTCCTGCCGGAAACGTTTCCCCGGCGCCCATGGGACGGCCCGAAGCGCGCCCACATCGATCCGGACTTAGCCAGAACGCGAGGGCATGATGCTTCTGAACGGGAACGGGAATGGGAACGGGAACGGAAATACAAACGGAAGCGAAGCTCCGACGGTTTTTCCACAGCCACTGCGCGTGCTGGTCACCGGTGGTGCAGGCTTCATCGGAAGCCACCTAGCCGAGCACCTTCTCGCCCACGGCGCGGAGGTCACGGCCGTGGACGATCTCTCGACCGGCTCCCTCGCCAACATCGCCCATTTGGCGGAGCGGCCCGAGTTCCGATTCGTGTACGAGAGCGTAACCAACGAGACCGTCATGGATCGTCTCGTGAGCGAATGCGACATGATCTATCACCTGGCGGCCGCGGTCGGAGTCGATCTCATCATCAAGAGCCCCGTTCAGACCATCGAAACGAACGTCCTCGGGACCGAAGCTGTCCTGAGGCTGGCGCGCCGCTATCACAAGAAGGTCCTGATCACCTCGACGTCCGAGGTTTACGGGAAGAGCGACAATCATCCCTACGAGGAGGATGACGACCGGGTGCTCGGTCCAACCACGCGCAGCCGGTGGGCCTACGCCGAGTCCAAGGCGCTCGATGAGTTTCTCGCGCTCGCGTACCACAAGGAGTACGGCGTTCCGGTCGTGATCGTGCGGCTTTTCAACACGGTGGGCCCGCGCCAGACCGGCGCCTACGGCATGGTGATCCCGCGTCTCGTCCAGCAGGCCGTCGAGGGACGGCCGATCACAGTCTATGACGATGGGCGGCAGTCGCGTTGTTTCTGCAACGTGCGCGACGTGATACCGGCCCTTGTCGGGCTCGCGCTCCATCCGAGCGCCGAAGGCAGGATTTTCAACGTCGGAAGCGAGCAGGAGGTCACGATCCTCGAGCTTGCGCGAAGGATCATTCGGCTCGCCGCCAGCGAATCGTCGATCGAGTTCATCCCGTACGAGCGCGCGTACCGTTCCGATTTCGAGGACATGCGGCGGCGCGTTCCGAACATCCGGAGGATCCACGGCCTGATCGGCTGGGAGCCTCGCATCCCACTGGATCAGACGCTCCAGGAAGTGATCGCCGAGTTCCGGGCTCGGGTGGAATCCGCGTCGAGTCCTGAACACGTGCGGGCCGCCGGCGTGCGGTAAGGAATGGATCCAAGCCTGACCCCGACCACCGTGCGGGTCGCATTCCCGCCCGGGTTCCCACAATCCTTTCGAGTCGTCGCTCTCGTGGTGCTGCTCGTCGTAGCACCCTGGCGCGCGACACCCGCCCAGGCTCAAGCGGGCGAGCCTCCCTCGGGAGCGCAATCGCGCGCGCTCCCTCCCACGGAGTCTAGCCCCCCGATCGAGGGGCGCGTCGATCCAGGGACGTACCGTGTCGGACCTGGGGACGAGTTCGCGTTCCGTCACTCGGACCTTCTCGACCCGAAGATCCTTCGCGTGAGCCCGGCCGGGGAGATCCTGTTTCCCGACGCAGGGGCCGTCTTTGTCGCGGGCCTCACGCTCCGCGAGGCGGAGGCCAAGGTCCGCGAGTCGCTGCGATCGTATGTGCGAGGGAAAGGCCTCGTGTTCACGCTGTATCGCCCGCGGCGCTTCCGGCTCCAGGTATTGGGCGAGGTGGGATCCCCGGGCGTGGTGACCCTGACCGCCCCCGTGCGGGCATCGGAGGCGATCTTGGCCGCGGGGGGCGTTGCCCCGGGGGGTGCCAGGCGCGGGATCGTCGTGCGCCGTGGCCCCGATTCGCTCCGCGTGGATCTCGTTCGTTACGGCACCGCGGGGGATCTCTCGGGGAACCCGCTCGTGTTCGAGACCGACGTGATCTTCGTTCCCGCATCGGGCCGTCGGGTGCAGATCTGGGGCGCGGTGCCGCACCAAGGTCCCTACGACCTGGTTCCCGGAGACCACGTGAGCGATCTGGTCGCGCTTGCCGGAGGGCTCTCCCCGGCAGCCGCCCTCGATCGGGCGGAGCTGGAGCGATTCGATGCCGAGGGAGGAAGAGAACGCCGGACCGTCCTCCTCGCCGGCGCACTGGCCGCCCCGCGCTCGGCCGAGGATCCCGAGCTTCAAGAGCGGGACCGCCTCTTCATTCCGACCCGGGTGCACTACGACGAGGGCGCGGTCGTGGAGGTGGGCGGAGAGGTCGTCCATCCCGGCCTCTATCCGATCCGCGAAGGCGTGGATGGGCTACGCTCGGTTCTGGAGCGCGCGGGCGGGTTCACCGAATTCGCGGACTTGGGGCGCGCGCGGATCGAGCGTAGGGTGGATTCCGCCGCGCGGGACACGGCATTCCTTCGGCTCGCCGGCGAGCATCAAGACCTTCTAACCAAAGAAGAGCGCGCCTACGTGAAAGCCCGGGCGCGCGAGCGTGAGGCCGTCTCCGCCGATCTCTCCCGCGTCCTTGCGGTCGCCGGCGATCCTCCGAACGGTGTAAAGCGGGGTGCCGCGGGAAGCGGCGACCTCGCCCTCCTGGACGGCGATCGAATCGTCGTCCCGCGTCGATTTCCCTCGGTTTCGGTCCAAGGGGAGGTCCGGTCGCCTGGACTCGTCGCCTACGAGCCGGGGCGGAGGGCCGCCGACTACGTCCGCGCGGCCGGCGGCTTCACTGACCAGGCCAGCAAGGGCCACGTGCGCGTGACCGTCGCCCGCACGGGGCAGCTGATGAAGGCCAGCGAGACCGGCGTCCTTCAGGCCGGCGACACGGTCTGGGTGCCGGCGAAGCCCGAGCGCAGCACGTGGGCAACCCTGCGCGACGTCCTTACGACGGGGGCGCAGATCGCCACCGTTTACCTCGTCATTCATCAAGCCACCAAGTGACGTCCGGCGCCCCCACCGAAATCGTACCGCTCTTGAAACGGCGGTGGCGTTTCCTGGCGCTCAATATCGTGGTCGTCACCCTGGCCGCGCTCGTGGGAAGCCTCCTGCTTCCGAAATGGTATGCGGCCAAGGCGGTGCTGCTCCCGCCGACGGAAGAGGAGGTCGCGAGCATCAGCTTGTCGCAGGTTCTTCCCCGCGGGCTCGGCGGCATCAAGCTGCCGGGCGCGCCCACGCTCGCCGACGTCTTCGTCTCCGTCTTGAAGAGCCGTTCCGTCGGCGACCGAATTGTCCAACGGTTCGACCTCGTACGCCGCTACCGGCAGAAGGACACGGAAAAGGCGCTCCGGGAGCTGCGTGGCCACACCCGTCTCGAGGTCGGCGATGAGGGCACGATCTCGATCACGGTGGAGGATCGGGATCCCAAGACGGCGGCCGCCATGTCGAACTCCTACGTGGAGGAGCTGGACAATTTCAACCGGCTGACTCGCACGTCGAGCGCGCGACGCACGCGGGCGTTCATCGAGGAACGGCTCTCGGTGGTGGGAAAAGATCTGGCGGCTGCCGAGAATAGCCTCAGCAGCTATCAGCAGCGGAAGAACCTGGCGCTCCTTTCGCCCGAGGCGCGCGGCGAAGCCGAGATCGGCGCGAACATCATGGCGCAGAAGCTGGCCCTCGAGGTGAAGCTCAACGTGCTCCGCCAGTCGCTGGTCGAATCGAGCGAGGAGGTCCGGCGCGTGAGACAGGAGCTGGCCGCCGTCGAGCGGCAGCTCGGTGCGCTGCCGCAGGCGGGGGTCGAGACCATGCGGCTTTGGCGGGATCTCAAGGTCCAGGAGCAGCTCTTCGAGCTCTTGACCGGGCAGCTCGAGGAGGCGCGAATACGCGAGACGCGCGACACGCCCACGGTGCAGGTGCTCGATCCGGCCGTACCGCCGATCCACAAGTCACGGCCGAAGCGGGCCTTGATCGCGCTTGCGGGGATGCTGGTGGGCTGCTTCGGTAGCTTGGGATACGTCCTGCTCGCGGAGCGGCGTGCGTCTTGATCCTCGGCCTCGCTCTCGCCGAGGCGCTTTTCCTAGGCGTGGGATTTGCGCTCGACCAGCCGCTTCTAGGGGCGGTGGCCGCCGGCGCGCTCGCCTACGCTCTCCTCGCGTATCGGAACCCTGATCTTGGGTGGGCGCTGGTCTGGCTAGCCTTCCCCTTTTCGGTCGAGCTCCGCATTCCCGGCGGAAACGCGATCTATGCGCCGACCGAGCCGATGATCGTCCTCGCCCTTCTCGTGTGGGCACTCCGTGTCCTCGCGCGCGAGCCGCTCAGGATTCCCCGCTCCGACCTCCACGCGCCGCTGGCGGTGCTTGCGCTCGTCGCGCTTCTCTCCGTCGCGCTCAGCCGGTACCCCACCCTGGGCCTCAAGGCGTGGATTGCCGGAGTGGGCTACGCGGCCTTCGGCTACTTGTATTGCTTCCTGAGATGCGATGACGCTTCGCGAACGGAACGATGGGTTCCCTGGATCGTGGGCTCCGGCGCGTTGTGGGGGATCTATGGAACCGTGAGGGTCCTCCTCCAGGGAATTTCCCTCCAACACGCTTACGGCGCGGCGCGCCCCTTCTTCACGGAGCACGGAACGTACGGCGCCTACCTCGCGATGATCTTCCCGCTCGGTCTGCTCTATGCGTTCGAGCGCCGCGGGTGGGCGCGAATTCTGTACGCGCTCGCATCGCTGATGATCGGGCTCGGCCTCGTGTTCTCCTTCACGCGCGCGGCCTGGCTGTCGCTCGTGGTCGTGGTCCCGGTGACAGCGGCTCTCTGGGCCTGGTGGCGGAGGAGCTTGACACCGTTCGCGGTTCTGGCCGGATTCGCCGCGCTGGTTGTACTCCTTCTTGCCGGAATCGGGGCCGGCGACCGGATCGCGCGGCACGCGGGATCCATCGGAGAGAAGGAAAACGCCTCGAACCTGGAGCGGCTCAATCGCTGGATGGCGGCTGCGGAGATGACGAAGGACCGGCCTTGGTTCGGCGTCGGCTACGGGGCCTACCCGGCCGCCTACCCCCAGTACCGTCGCAAAGCGATCATCACTGAGCTCACTTATCAGTACATGGGGGCCCACTCGGAACCGCTCCGGCTCCTCTCCGAAACAGGTTTCGTCGGCCTCTTAGCGTCCCTGTGGTTCCTGGCCTCCGCGGCGATCCTCGGGTTGCGCCTCTTCCTTCGTTCCAGGGACGACCGCGTGCGCCTCCTTGCGCTCGCTCTCCTGGCCGGATTCGGAACCTACGCGATCCACGGAATCTTCAACTCGTACCTCGGGATCGACAAGATCACGATTCCGTTTTGGGCGGGACTCGGCGTTCTCGCCGCGCTGGGACGGGAGTTCGACCCCGCCGATGGATTCCCGCCGGGCCGAACTGCCGGCGCCGGCGCCTAGGCGCATGGGGTCGCGGAGCCCGCACCGAGCCACCCGCGTGCTCGCTGTGGATCATACGGCTGGAGTGGCGCCATTTCGAAAGAAGTTCGAGGCGCTCGCCGCTCATCCCGGGATCGAACTCACCGTCCTCGCACCGGATCGCTGGGTAGAAAACTACCGTGTCGTGCGCGCGACGGCTGGTGAGCAGCCCGGCTATCGTTTCCTCACCGGCGCGGTCGGATGGCCCGGCTACGAGAACCGTGGATTCTTTCGTTCAGGACTCGGCCCCGCGATCCGCAGCGTCCGCCCAGACGTGCTCCACCTCTGGGAAGAGCCGTTCAGCTTCATCACCTTCCAGGCACTTTCGCTCGCCGCGATCTGGGCGCCCCGCGCGAAAGCGATCTTCTTCTCCTTCGATAATCTCAGCGCCGGCTTCCGCTACTCCTACCGTCCTTCGTGGCTCTACGCGCAGATCGAGCGTTTCGCACACCGCCGGTGCGCGGCCGGCATCGCAGTGAGCGAAGAGGTAGCCCAGGTGCTCCGTGCCAAGGGATTCCGGAAGCCCCTCGAGGTGATCCCGCTCGGAATCGATCTCGCCGAGTATTCCAACGTGGCGCAGGGCACGTCGGACGTGCCGGCGCGGCGCGCCCCCGCGGAGGACGTGCGGGGCCGGCTCGGGCTTGAGCCTCCGGTCGTAGGTTTTGTCGGCAGGCTTCTCCCCCAGAAAGGGGTGGATCTCCTGCTCCGCGCGGTCGCGCTGCTTCCCTCGCCCCGGCCTTCGATCTTGATCCTGGGGGACGGGCCGGCACGAGGCGCGCTCGAGGGAATGGCGACGGATCTCGGGTTTGGATCCAGCATTAGGTTTCTGAGCGGGGTGCAGCACGACGCCGTGCCCGGGTTCATGGCCGCGATCGACGTGCTCGTGCTTCCCTCGCGCACGACGCCCAAGTGGAAGGAGCAGTTCGGGCGGGTGCTCATCGAGGGCATGGCGGCGGGCTGCGTCGTGGTCGGCTCCTCGAGCGGAGCGATTCCCGAGGTCCTGGGGGACGCCGGCCTCATCTTTCCGGAGGACGACGTCGAGGGCCTCGCCCAAGCGCTGCGCCGCGCGCTGGGTGAGCCGGGGCTTATGGAGGCGCTTCGAATCCGGGGGCGGAAGAGGGTGCGCGAGCGCTACACGTGGGAGGCGATCGCGTCCAGGATCACCGACTTCTATGCCCGGCTCCTCGCGGGGTAGGATCGGTAGACCGGGGATCGCGGGACCGAGGATCGCCGCATGCTAGCGGCGCGCGCGGTACCACGCGATCGTGCGCTTCAAACCCTCGTCGAACGGGGTCTTCGCGGACCATTCCAGAAGCTTCCTGGCGCGGCTCACGTCCAGGGACCGCCGGGGCTGCCCGTCGGGCTTCGTGCGATCCCAGACTAACTTCCCCTTGAATCCGCACAACGTTGCGATCTTCTCGGCCAGCTCCCGGATTGAGATTTCCATCCCGGCGCCGAGATTCACCGGCTCGCTGCCCTCGAGCCGCTCCGCTGCGCGCACGATCGCCTCCGCCGCGTCCTCGACGTAGAGGAACTCACGCGTCGCCTGACCCGTGCCCCAGACCTCCAACACGTCCGCTTTCGTATCAGCAGCTTCGACGCATTTGCGGATGAGCGCGGGGACCACGTGGGAGGTTTCCGGGTCGAAATTGTCTCCCGGGCCATAGAGGTTCACCAGGAGCACGTTCACCGCGTCGTACCCGTACTCCTGCCGGTAGGCCTGGGACTGCACGAGCAGCATCTTCTTCGCGAGACCGTAGGGCGCGTTCGTTTCCTCCGGGTACCCGTTCCACAGCTCTTCCTCGCGAAATGGAACCGGGGTGAACTTGGGGTAGGAGCAGATCGTCCCGACGCTCACGAACCGTCCCACGCCGGCGCGGCGCGCGTGCTCCAGCAGGAGCGCCCCCATCATGAGGTTCTTGAAGAAGAAGGTGCCCGGGTGGCTCCGGTTCGCCCCGATCCCTCCGACGACCGCGGCCAGGTGGATGATCGCCTCGGGCTTGAGATCCGCCATCATCCGCTCGACCTGGGCCTCGCGGGTCAGGTCGTAGTCCTGCGTGCGAAACGTCGCGAGATTCCGGTAGCCGTGGGAAGAAAACGCGGCCATGAGATGGGTTCCGAGGAACCCGGCTCCTCCGGTCACGACGATACGGGATTCGGGGTGGAGCCGGAGTCCGACGGCAGGGGAAGTCACCTCGAGAATCTTATGGAGCGGACGTGGAAAGTCAAGGAAGCGGGGCTCCTGGGGGCGTGCTAGGATCGCCCGGACCCTGGAGGGGAGTTTTGAGAATCGGCGTGGACGCGCGGAAGCTGCGCGACGGCGGAATCGGAACCTACATCCGCAATCTCCTCACCGTCTTCTTCGGACGGAAGGACGGTCACCAATTCGTCGTCTTCCTCCTGCAACAGGATTTGGGGGCGCTGGCGCACCCCGGTTCGCCGGCGGAGGAGATCAGGGTTCGCGCGGGGAAATACTCCGTCTCGGAGCACTGGCTCCTCGCGCGCGCCGCGCGCCGGGCGCAGGTCGATCTCTATCACTCCCCCCACTACACACTCCCCTTGCCGATCCATTGCCCCGCGGTCGTCACGGTTCATGACCTGATCCACGTGCGCTTCGCGCGATTTTTCCCCGCCGGAGCGGGAATCTACGCCCGCACCATCGCGGGCGCGGCCGTGCGAAAGGCTCGCATCGTTCTCGTGGACTCGGGGCACGTTCGCGAGGACGTCATGGAGATCCTGGGTGTTCCGTCCCAGCGCATACGGATCGTGCCGCTTGGGGTCTCGAGAGAGTTCACACGGAGATCCGCGGAGGACGCGGAGCGGTTCCTGAAACAGCGGTCGCTTCCCTCCGCGTATTTTCTCTACGTCGGCGGCCGGAAGCGGCACAAGAATATCGCCCTATTGATCGACGCATTGGAGCGGCTGCCGCGCTCCGAGCGGCTCCCGCTCGTGCTCTCCGGCCCGGCGTGGGTGCTCGGCCATCCGCTCGCTCAGCGGGCGCTGCGCGCGGGGGTCTCCACGTGTATTCATTTCTCGGGTCCCTTGCGCGACGACGGCGAGCTGGCGCTGCTCTACTCCGGGGCGGCGCTCTACGTGCAGCCGTCCATGGATGAAGGATTCGGCCTCCCGCCCCTGGAAGCCATGGCCTGCGGCACCCCCGTGCTCTCTTCCTCCGCGGGCGCGCTCAAGGAGACCCTTGGCGACGCCGCCGTGTTCCTCTCGCCGAGCGAGCCCGATGTCTGGGCCGAGAACATGACGGAGCTGCTGCAGAACAGCGTGCGGCGCGAAGCCCTCATCCGGCGTGGGATCGCGCAGTCACGGACGTTCACGTGGGAGCGCACCGCCGAGCTTACGATGGAGGCGTATCGCGAGGCCATGAACGGTGGTTGACGCCCTCGCCAAGGCGTCGGCCCTCTCCTTTCTCGTTCTCGCCTTAGCACTTCCCTGGACGGTGGCGCCCATGTCCATCGCCCTCGTCCTCTGTGCCGCGCTCACGCTGCTGGTCTGGCAGCTCCGGGGGGAACGACGCTGGGTACAGACCCCGGTCGATCTCCCCGCGCTCGCGTGGATCGCGGCTCTGGCGCTCGCCTCCTTCTTCGCGCTCGACCCTCGCGCGAGCTGGCCGCGTGTGCTGAAGGGATTCCTGCTCCTCCTCGTTCCCGTCGCCGCGTACCACGCGCGCGATGAGCGGGTTGCCCGGCGCGCAATCGCGGTGCTGCTCGCCTCGGCCGGGTTGGCCGCGATCTTTGCGCTCGCGCGATTCGTGGGACAGGGTCCCGAGTTCCCGAACCGCGTCAAGGGCGCCGTGGGCCATCCGCTCACGTATGGAGGGCAGGTGCTCCTCGTCGCCTCCCTCGCCAGCGCGATCGCGATCCGCTGCAAAGGGCGCTGGCGCGCGGGGGCGCTCCTCGCCCTCGCGGTGCTGGTGCCGGCTCTGGCGGGGACCTACACGCGGAGCGCCTGGATCGGCTACGTCGCGGCGCTCGCCGTCATCGTGGCCGCGACGCGCGCGAGATGGCTGACGGCCCTCGCCGGCGGCCTGATCTCACTCGCCTTCGTGTTGCCCGGCGCCTATCGCGATCGCGCGTTCAGCATCTTCGATCCCGGGAGCCCTTGGAACACGGAGCGGATTCACATGTGGGAAGCCGGAGCGCGGATGGTGCGCGACCATCCCTGGACCGGGGTGGGGTTACAAGATCTGCACCCCATCTACGAGGCGTACAAATCCCCCGCGGCCATCGAGCCCGCGGGACACCTCCACAGCGTGTACGTCCAGGTAGCCGCCACGATGGGGGTGTTCGGGCTCTCAGCGCTCCTCTTCCTCGTGATCGGACTCATGCGTGCGGCGTCGCGCAGGTTTCGAGAATCCCGCCGATCCCCGATCTCGGGCGGGGGCTTCGGCGCGGCGATTTCGCTCGGCGTTTCGGCGGCGCTCGTTGGTTTCCTGGTCTCCGGCCTCATGGAATGGAACTTCGGCGACGAGGAGCTGCTGGATCTTCTCTACGTTCTCGTGGGTATCGCCTTCGCGGCGGCGGCGTGGCCGCGCGCCTCGAGCGCCGCGCCGGACGTCGAAGGGGGGCCTCCCTCACGGGGCGCCCTTCCGATCAGCCTTTCGGCGCCATGGCAAATCGGCGCCTCAACCAGGCGACAGGCCCCCCAAGCCCGGCGCGCTGAAGCACCCGCCGCGTCCAGCCCCGTGCGAACAAGAAGAGAAAGAAAACGTAGGACCGCTCCCAGCCGTGCGTCAGGGCCCGGGCGCGGATCGCGTGGGTCTCGCGCAGCGTTCTCCAGAGCGATCGCTCCGACTGACCTCCCCCCGCCATTCGCGTGATGGTCTCGGGGATCACGAGGAAGCCCTTGCCCTGGGCGAACGCGCGCAGGAAAAAATCGTAGTCCATCGCGTTGGGATACCGCTCGTCGAACCCGCCGACCTCCTCGAAGACCGCGCGCCGCGTGAACGTGGCGGGGTGATGGATCGTCATGTCCATGCGGAGCCGCGACGGCTTGGGCCGGTAGAGCGTCTCCCTCCGCTCTTCCTGCTTGAGGATCGATCCGCAGAGAATGTCCGTGCCCTCCGCGGCGTGGGCGACCACGGCGTCGAGCGCCCCCGCCAGGTACGTATCCCCCGCGTGGAGGTGCGCGACCCAGGACCCCGTGCTGAGCCGCACGCCCTTGTTCATCGCGTCGGCGATGCCCCGGTCGGGCTCGGAGATCGTGCGCACCCCGCGCGCGGAGAGGGAGGCGAGAAACTCCCTCGTTCCGTCGGTCGACCCGCCGTCCACGATCCAGTATTCGAGCGAAGTGCATCCCTGCTCCAGCACGCTCTCCACGGTGGGCCGGAGCAGGTGGAGCGCGTTCCGGCATACGGTCACGACGGTGATCGCCGGCCTCACCGCGGTTCCTCCCCCGGCGCCGGTCCATCGAGCTCCCGGTAGAGCGCCTCGTGCGCCTCGGCGCAGGCGTCCCAGGAAAAGAGCGCCGCGCGCGCCTCAAGTCGCGCGTGCACGGCGCCGTCGCGTCCCAGGGAGAGGCAGCGTTCGATACCGGCGCGGATGCTTTCCGGGTCCGTCGGCTGGACGTAGATCGCCGCGTCCCCCGCCACTTCCGGGATGGACGAGGCGTTCGAAGCGACCACCGGGCACCCGAGGGACATCGCCTCGAGCAGCGGCAACCCGAATCCTTCGCAGCGGGACGTGTAGAGAAGCCCCGCGGCCCGCTCGTAGGCCCACTTGAGCTGGGTATCGCCAAGGGTCTGCTGCCGCAAGGCGCCGGCGACCTTGAGCCTTCTCGCGAGCTCACGCTCGTCCGGACGGAGCGGCCCGCCGCCGACGCAAAGGACCGAGGTCGACGCCGCGGCGCTCGAGGTGGACCAAGCGAGAAGCGTGGCGGCAAAATTCTTGTACGTGTGCCTCTCGCCGACCCAGAGGAAGAAGGGGGACGTGAGCCCCGGCACCTCTTCCGCGGGGATGGGGCTCCAATCCGTCCTCCCGCAGTGGATCACGCGGGTCTTCCGCTCGTCGACGTCGAGGATCTCCACCAGATCCCGTCGGGTCGATTCCGAGATGCACACGATGCGGTCGGCCCGGCGGCAGATCGCCCGTTTCCACCGCGCGGGATCCTCCGAGCTCCACCACCGCCGCCGGAAGAGAGAGGGGAAGAGCTCGTGCGCCATGTCATAGACCGTGAGGACCATGGGAACCGAGGCAGGGAGGCCCGCGGGATCGCGGTAGTAGGTCGGATGCAGAATCTCGCCGGTATCCCCGTGAATGCGGACGGCGTCGACCCACCGGTTCACGACCGCGCGAGGACGAGGGCTCAGGCGAAACGCCCGGAGATGGACGGCGGCTTCGGCGGGGAGCCGGCCGGCCCGGAGCGCCGGGGATTGGTGGAGCCCCGCCACGATGCGCGTGGGCCGCCGAAGGCGCGGGATCAGCTCCCCGAAATACCGCGTGATCCCGCCCCGCGCCTGGAGGCGAAAGATATCGCCCGTGTACAGGACGGGGCGCGTCATTCCCCTCGCAGACGCGAGCGGATGCTCTCGCAATCCGAAACCGTGAGGCTGGGCCTGAGCTTCTTCACGATCGGGAACGCGAACGCGCCCAGGCCGACGGCTGCCTGCCACTTCCATGCGGGAAAGGGCTTGCGCGCGAAGATCTGAAAGAACGGTCCTGCCGTCACGTGCGGATACCCGGTCTCCCGTCCGAGGCGCTCCAGCGTGTCCCGCCGATAGAAGGCGACGTGCTGACCGCTCTCGACGGAAAGATAGTGCCAGTTGGGATCCGGCCTCGTGCCCGGGTGAAGCTCCGTGCTCGTGATGATCCAATCGGCTCCAAGCTCGGCGATGCCCCTGAACTCCTCGAGAGGGCGCACGAGGTGCTCGAGCACCTCGAACGCGGTGACGACCCGCGGCGTCGCCGGCCCGGGCCGCCATTCGAAGCCACGCGCGAGCACGTTCGTAGCGTAGGGATCCATCCAGAAGTATTCGAACCCCACGTCGCGCATGAGGCGCGTGAAGATCCCGTATCCACCGGCGTAGTCGAGGCAGGGCTCGAGCCGGATTCCCGAAAGATGGAGGTACGTCGCGACCACCCGTCTCGCGCCGAGGTTACGCGCGAGCACCCCGGTGTCGGTCGGGTGAATCGGATCGGTGTACGCCTCGTCGAGCCACGTGGGCTCGTCGGTCTGGGTCAGTCCGCATGAGCCGCACTGACGAAACCGGACCCGGTGCTTGCCGAGAACCGTCCGCTCGAAGAGGGGCGTCGTCTCCACGCCGCAGAGCCGGCAGGTCATCGGGCCTCCGCGCGAGATTGTCCCACCCATCGCCGCACCGTCTCGCGGATCGTCTTCAGAGGCACAGCTGACCCCTCCTCGCGGCATTCCACGGTACAGATAACCCCAGAAATCGCGCCCCGAGGGTACATCTATGGGGCACGTTCTCCCCTCTGGAGAGGGTCACGCCAGTGTACGCTTCGGGAGGTTCGCAATGCTAGGCTACCACCTCATTCACGCTCTGTTCACCCGGGAGGTAGGGAGGTTGTCCGACACGTCCACCATCGTCTGGCGGCACCGGTTTTCTGTATTCCGGTCCCGATTCTCATTCGCCCCGCTGTGATCGCCCGTCCGTGGCACGTTCTCAATCACGGAGACATGGGCAGCGAAGAGGGACGAGCCCACGAACGGAGACGGCGCGTGCTGCTCTCGGCCCTGGCGGCGGGCGGAGCCAAGCTGATCAGCCTCCTTACTCTGATGCTGACCGTCCCGATGACGCTCGGCTACCTCGGCGTGGAGCGTTACGGGCTCTGGATGGCGATGTCGGGACTGCTCGCGGTTGTGGGCTTCGCCGACTTGGGGCTCGGCTACGGCCTGATCAACTCGCTGGCCAGGGCCGAGGGCCTCGGCGATTCCCGTCACGCGCGACGAGCGGTTTCGAGCGCTTTCTTCATGTTGACGGTGATCGCGGCGGCGCTGGCGCTGGTCCTGTTGCTCGTATGGCACACGCTGCCATGGGGGTCTTTCTTCAATGCACGAAGCGCGGCGACCGGAGCGGAAGCAACTCTGGCGATGGCCGTCCTTCTCAGCTGCTTTCTGGTCGGATTGCCTCTCAGCGTCGTGAACCACGGGTTTGCGGGACTACAAGAAGGTTTCCGCTCCAGCCTCTACCTAGGTCTTGGAAGTCTCCTAAGCCTCATCGCGATCGTAGCCACGGTGAAACTGAAGGCCGGGCTGCCGTGGCTCGTGCTGGCGAGCTCGGGTGCGCCTCTCCTGTCAGGCGCCCTGGGTGGTTGGGATCTTTTTTTCAGGAGGCGTCGCGACCTTCGGCCCAGGCTCGAACACGCCTCGTTTCAAGGAACACTTGAGATCGCTCGTTTGGGCGGGCTGTTCTTCGTCATCCAGGTCGCGGCCGCGATTGGGTTCCAATCCGACGGACTCGTGCTCGCGAGGATACTCGGTCCCGAATCGGTAGCGACCTACACCGTTACCCAGAAGCTCTTCCTGCAGGTGCCGTTCGTGCTCGGCTATTTCTTGACTCCTCTGTGGCCGGCTTACGCCGAGGCGGTCGCGCGCCGGGACCTCACGTGGGTCAAGAGGACGCTGCGACGTTCGATGGCGGCCGGGTTCGCTGTTAATCTGCCAGCCGCGGTGATCCTGTTTTTCTCGGCCCGCTGGATCCTTGGCCAGTGGGTGGGGAGCGCGATCCAGCCGCCGATCGCGCTGCTCGCGGCGCTTGCCGTTTGGGTCGGTCTGAATAGTCTCAACGGGCCCTTGGCCATGTTCTTCAACGGGGCGGGGGCGCTTCGCTATCAGGCCTTGACCTGCGTGCCGATGGCCGCCGCCAATCTGGCCCTGTCGATCTTCCTGACTCGTCGGATCGGAATCGCGGGCGTGGTTCTGGGGAGCATCATCGCGCAGACCCTTTTCTGCTATCTGCCGGCGTTGGTCTATGTGCCACGGCTCTTGAGACGCTTGGAGCGAGCGTGACCGTCATTTTCAAGTGGGATGAGTCGGACATGCAGGCGCTCGTGGAGAGCTGTACGCGTGATGAGGCGACTCCCATCATCGAGCGTCACTTTCCGCGGGGTACCCGCATACTCGAATCCGGCTGCGGTGCAGGGCGGTGGGTCCGCTTCCTTCAGGATCGTGGCCGCAAGGTGATCGGTCTCGAGTATTCGCACGAGACGGTAGAAATGGTGAAGAGGCACTGGCCGGACCTGGACATCGTCGAGGGGGACTGCGAGCGTTCTCCCTTCCCCGACGGAAGCTTCGACGGAGCGCTCTCGTTCGGCGTCGTCGAGCATTGGATGGAGGGGCCGCAACGACCCCTCCTAGAACTTCTGCGCGTCCTGAAGCCCGGGGCCAAGGCCTACATTAGCGTTCCCTGCTTCAACTCCATTCGCCGGCTGAAGAGGGCACTGTGGTGGGACGAGGTCACGCAGGCTCCACGCGCCTTGGCGGTTCGCATCCTCAGGAGTACGCCCAAACCGCTGTCGCGGGTCGATCGTCGCTATTTGTTCCCGGTGTTTCCCGCGTGGGGTGAGTTCTTTGAATACCGTATGAGCACCTTCGATTTCCGCGCTGAAGTCGAGAGGGCCGGCTTCGAAGTCATCGAGCAGGTGCCGGTGGGCACCATGGACGGTGTCTATCACGAGCTGAACCCCCTGGGACTTCTCGTAGGTTGGAAGGATTGGAGGTTCAGACCACGGGGGCCCGCGCCCGTGATCAACCGCTGGTTGTCGCGACGGCCGTTCGCCCATCCACATATGCAGGCCATCGTGGCCCGGAGACCGGAGGCGGTCTGATGAGTCGGCTCGTTACGGTCACCGCGCAGGCGGTAGGTCATCCCGACGCCGCCACGCCGAGCGTGGCGCGCAGCGCTTCGCGGACCGACCGCGCGTAGTCAGCCGGCCCGTACTTGCGGCGCATCAGCGCGAGGCTCTTCGCGCTTCTTTCATACAGTGCGGCACGCGGCTGGCTGGCCCATGCCCGCGCCCTCTCGCGGATGGCCGCGAGCGAGCAATCGGGGAGGATTTCGATCTCCGGCTCGTCCACGCCACATATCCGGCTCACGATGCATGGGATTCCGAAGCTCAGGGCAGCCGTGACCGACCCGGACTGGCCTTCGGAGCACGAGGGGAGAATCATGGCGCCGCATGAGGCCTGGAGCTCCCGGAACGCGGCCGATTTCAGGTCCATGAAGCCCGCGGGGTCGATGTTCGGGGAGCGGTAGAGCTCCTTCTGGTACAAGCGGGTGAAGTCGCGCTCCGCCTCGTACATGCTGCAGACGACGAGCGAGAGATCCCGCTCCTCCGCGAAGACCTCGAGGAGGAGATCGAGCCCCCTGTGAACCTGCCCCACGCTTGCCATGAAGAGAAAGCGGGTAGGGTCGCGCCGCTCCGGCTCCGTCGGCCGGACGTCCTCGTAGCCGCTGTTCACGAGCGGGTAGACCGGCGGAAGGCGGAACTCGGCGTAGGTCGAAAGGGCGACCTGCCCCGCGAACGTCATCATGGAGTCGAAGGACTCGAGTACCGGTTTGGGAAATGGAGGAACGGTGCGGCGCGGCTTCAGGCGCGCGCCCCGGCGGCGCTCCAGATCTGCGAGCCGCGCGTGCTCCGCCGCATTGCTGAACGTTGGATTGCTTCCGGTGATGAAGGCCATCTTCCGCGCACCGCGCGCGAGACTGCCTTCGTAGATCGGGTGTGCCCGGGGATGGATGTCGATCACGAGGTCGTAGTCCCTTCGCAGAAGCGGCCGCCGCTCGTCGAACTCGACCGCGTCCACGTTGTAGCCGAACTCCGACAGAGCGCGGGCCAGCTCACGAAACTGCCATTCGTTCTGGTGCGTGGCGGCTAGGTGGGGCATGCGGAAAGGAGCGACGCGGGCCGAGAGCAGACACCACCGCGGATGGCTCGTCCGCTCGACGTTCCGGGCGATTCCAGGTCCCAGGATCCGGGCGCGGGCCTTCCAAAAGACGGCTCCCACGCGGGACGGCTTCTTTCCGGTGTCGGTCAAGGCGGGCGGGATTGTAGCAATAACGCGGCCGTTGCGGTACGATCGCCTCGATCCACGCGGGATCGCGGATCCCTCCTACCCAACTCTATGTTCGCCAGGAACCGTCAGCTCTTCGCCACCGGCGTCTTCCTCCTCGACGGCGTTCTGATCGCCGCTTCCTGGATCGCCGCATACTGGCTGCGATTCTACGCCCTCGGCATTCCGTCGCCGCTCGGCGTCCCATCGATCCAGCTCTACCTTTGGTTCGGCGCCGTGCTCACGCCCGTCTCGCTCCTGATCCTGCGCTCCCTCCATATCTACCGCTCCACGCGCACCGCCCGGCTCTCGCAGGAGCTCTTCTCGCTCATCCAGGGAATCGTCGCGGTCACCGCCCTGGCCGGTCTCGGTTCCTACCTCTCGCGCGGAGAGCTGAGCCGTTCGGTGCTTTTCCTTTTTGCGGGAATCGCGTCGGTCGCGCTCTGTGGGACCCACGCCATAGGAAGGGCGATCCTCCGCGCGATGCGGCGCAATCGCCGCAATCTCAGACACGTGCTGATCGTCGGAACGGGCGATCTCGCGGCGGATTTGGAGCGGAAAATGGCCTCGGAGCCCGATTACGGATTTGCGGTCGAGGGGATGATTGCCGTCGATGCCGCGGAGACCGGGCAGACGATCGGCTCCTCGCGCGTCATCGGGACCGTGACGGAGCTTCCCGAGCTGGTCGAGCGGACGGGCGCGGAGCTCGTCTACCTGGCGCTGAATCGCTCCGAATACGAGGCGGAGCTGGAAGCTCTGGACCGGCTGAACGACTCGACCGCCGCGGTGAGGCTCGTTCCCGATCTCGCGCGCACGTTCACGCTGAGCGCGAGCGTGGAGGATTTCGAAGGAACGCCGATCATCCTCGTGACCGAGAGTCCGGGCCAGGGATGGAACGCCGTGCTGAAGCGAGCGTTCGATTTCACCTTCTCCCTGATCGGCCTCATCCTTCTCTCGCCGTTGCTTCTTTTGCTCGCCATCATCGTGAAGGCGGATTCTCCGGGGCCGGCGCTCTACGCCCAGGAGCGCGTCGGGTTGAACGGCCAGCGGTTCCGGATGTACAAGTTCCGCACCATGCGCGCCGATGCCGAGGAGAGGGGGGAGGCGGGTTGGACCCGGCCGGGGGATCCCCGGAGGACGCGCACCGGGTCCATGTTGCGCCGCCTATCGTTCGATGAGCTGCCTCAGCTTTGGAACGTGCTCGTGGGACACATGAGCCTCGTCGGTCCGCGCCCCGAGCGACCCGTGTTCGTGAAGGAGTTCCGGGCCTCCATCCCGCGCTACATGCTGCGCCACCACGTCAAGGCGGGGATCACCGGCTGGGCGCAGGTGAACGGGCTCCGCGGCGACACTCCTCTCGATCGCCGGATCGAATACGATCTCTACTACATCCAGAACTGGTCCATGGGATTCGACGTCAAGATTCTCTTCTTGACGATCCTTCGCGTTTTCCGGGATCAGAGCGCGCACTAGCGCGGCCACGCCGGGGAAGGCGCGCACCAGGTCCTACCGGACCGGGCCCCAAGCGAGAAGGATCAGCGCCGCGGCGCCTCCGGCAAACACGGCGATGTCGCGGGCCCCGAGCGTGACGCCCCGCCGCGACATGACCATGCCGCAGACGCACGCCGCGGCGAGTCCGGCGGATGCGTAGGCCTTGGGCATGCTGAGAAGCCCCGCGCCGGACGCGGCGAAGAGCGCGTAGGCAATCGCCAGCGTCACAGGGAACACGAGGCTGATCGGAAACCAAAGGCGGGCGCCTCCCAAAGGGAGCGAGCCGAGCGCCCAGGTCATGAGACCGATGCGCCCGAATTCCCCGACGAGGGCCCACGCCAGCAGAGGCTCCGCGGGATCGAAGCGGTGCGAGTAGAGGAGGTGCAGGAGCGGGGCCGCGCCCAGCCTTGCCGCGATGAGCGCGGCGGCGCCCAGAAGGATGATGGGCGTCCAATGCTTTCGCGTATAGGCGCGCGTGCCTTCGGTCCCCGCGGCGCCGCTGATCTTTCCGAACGCGTAGCTCGCGAGGTAGGCGTAGAAGAGCGACCCGACCTGCTGCGAGATCGCGAGCCCGGCCTGTAGGAAGCCGTTTGCTTCGATGCCGTTCGCCCGAACATAGTGGGACCGTACGGCGAGGAACGTGCCCTGTTCCGCCAGAGAGGACAGGAGACCCGCGCCCGCAACCGTGAGGAGCGAGCGCGCGAAGCCGGGCGTGAGCGCAGGCTCCCGCGGAGGAGCGAGGACCGGCGCGTACGTGCGTCTGTGGAGCGCCAGCGCGCCGACGCATCCGGCCGGGAAGAGGATCGACACCGCGAGCACCCCTCCCAGGAGCCCCCAGCGAGGCACGAGGAGAAACATGGCCAGGACGGATACTGTGCCCCCCACGAGGGAGAACGTGAGCGGCGCCCGTAAATCCGAACGCCCGGCGAAGAGGCCCACCAGCGTCTGTTGGACCGCCACGCCGGCGACGCCGATCATGGAAATTTGGATCAGCCCGGCGTACGCCGCGGAGCCCAGCAGAGCGTGCGAGATCTGCGCGGCAAAGAGGAGGCCGCCCGCGACAACCACAGAGCCGGTCATCGCGAGAAGCGTGAACGCGGCCCATACGGTCCTTTGCGCCGCAGGCTGATCGTTCGCGGCCGCCGCCGCCCCGATGGCGCGCGCGACCGGAAGGCCGAGTCCCATGCCCGCCGCCGTTCCAAGCAAAGCTTGACTCGAAGTGACCTGTGCGAGAATGCCGAGCCCCGATGCCTCGAGATGCTGGGCGAACCACTTGTTTCGGATGATTCCCATGAGCCCGTTCACGACCGTCACGCTCGCGCCCATCGAGAATCGGAGCGTGCGATCTCTCCAGAGCGCGAATCGTGCGTCGGGCATGGGGATGGAGTCTCGGGGAGGGTTGCCGGGGTGTCAATCCGCCGCGCCGCCGGCGCCCCGGCCTTGGAGGACTACACCCGGCTCTTCCAATAGGCGTTCCACGCGTAGTGGGCGTAACACCAGAGCGCGGAGGGGAGGGAGAGTTGCTCCCGGACGCGGTAGATCCTCCACATGTGCAGCGCCGAGCGGATCCTGTTTCTCGACGCCGAGCCGGGCACCACGCGATAGAGCGCGAGATCCCTCGGGATTCCTCGCGCCACCGCACCGCCCCTGAGGAGGTCGTACCAGAGGGAGAGATCCTCGTGCTGGCGAAGCAGCGGCATGCTCAGATGACCGAGCCGGGTGCGATCGAGCATCACGGTCAGGCAGCCTATGATCGTGTTGCGAAGCAGGAACCCGTAGTCGACGCGATCGGGTGCCCGCACGGGCCGGCCCAACGGCTTCCCTCGCTCGTCGATGAGCGAGTAGCCGGCGAAACTGAACACGGCTCCGGTCTCCCGCATGAAGGCGACCTGCACCTCGAGCTTCTCGGAACGCCACAAATCGTCGCTGTCGAGGAAGGCCACGTAACGACCCCGCGCTTCCGCCAGAGCGCGATTGCGCGCCGCCCCCGGGCCCTGCTTGGGCGACTGTCGGACGAGCCGGATGCGCGGGTCGGACGATGCCCAGCGCCCGACGATCTCTCGCGTCTCATCCCCCGAGTCGTCGTCCACGATGATCATCTCCCAGTCGGTGAAGGTCTGCGCCTTGACCGAGCGGATCGTCTCGTCGAGAAAGCGGGCCGCATCGTGGGCGGGCGTGATGACAGAGACGGTTGGCGGGGAGTGGGTCGCGTCGGAGGGCGGGGGCGCCGCCGGGCGGCGAGTCGATTCCGGGGTCACGTCCTCTAGACTAGGGTGCGCTTCGGTGCCGGGCAAGGGGCGGAGAACGGCAGGGGTCGTGTGATAGACTCCCCCGCCCAATGAGTCCATCCCTTCACGCCGGCAAACGCTTCGGTCTGGCTTGAGCCCCGCGCTCCCGTTCCTCGAGATCGCTCCGTTCGCGTTCTTCACCGCCCTCACCTTGACGCCGCTCACCTGGCGGCTCGCCCGGGCCACGGGCTACGTCGATCATCCCGACCCGCGCCGGGCACACGCCAACCCGACGCCGCTTCTGGGCGGCGTCGCGATCGCGGTGACCCTGGTCCTTGCCCCGGTCCTCGCGCGGGTCGCAGGTGTCTCGGCCGTCGCCGCGCCTTCGATGGGGCTCGTCGCCGGGGCCCTCATCGTGCTCGCGCTCGGCCTGATCGACGACAAGAGGCCGCTGGGTGTGCGCGGAAAGCTCACGGGCCAGATCGCGGCGGCAGCGTGTCTCATCTGGTGGGGGACCGAGGTGCCGGCGCTCCGTGAGAATCCCTTCCTGGGTTCGGTCGCGCTCCTCGGCGTCCTGACCCTGCTCAACGCGATCAATTTTCTCGACAACATGGATGGGATCCTGGGAGCTCTCATTCCCGTGACCGCGGGAGGGTACGTCGCGCTGGCGCTGATCCACGGCGCGCCGGTGCAGCTGGCGCTCGGGTGGGGTCTCATTGGAGCCTGCGCTGGTTTTCTCGTCTACAACGCACCCCCCGCGCGGATTTTCTTGGGGGACGCGGGGAGCCATCTGCTCGGTTTCGCGCTCGCGGCGCTCGCGCTCCAGTCGCTCCAAGAATCGCTCACCTGGCCGCATGTCGCCTCCGTCCTGGTGATCCTTGCCTATCCGTTATTCGACGTAATTTTCGTGGTGTGGGATCGACTTCTCGGCCATCGGCCTATCTACGTAGGTGGTATCGACCACACGACACATCGCCTGGGAAAGGTCTTCGGACGCTGGGGAGCGATTGCCTTTGTGACCGTCATCAACCTGATCAATGCCATGTTCGGAGTGTGGATTTGGGGGCGTTCCGATCCATTGTCAATCGTCGTCGCTCTAACCGTTTCTGCGCTCGCATACACTCTTTTCGGGGTCGTCCTGCGACACATACGTCCCACCGCCTAGTTCGTCACTTGACAAAGCGCTTTTACACTTGTATCCTGAAGTGGCGCAAGGTGTAGGGCGCAACCTTGACCTGCCGGTCAAACCAAAGGGTGGGTAGAACCATGACGCAGCGTCCAGATCCGTCACAGCCGAGGGATCCCAGCGCGTCCGAAATGCCCGAGATCGACCCTCTTGAGAGACTCAGCAGGGGCTTGACGCAGTGGGAACGCGAACTTCTCGCCGAACCAAGGTCTCCATCACGGTCACGTGTCGTATCCGACCTCGACCGCATCACGCACGTGTTGCAAGCGGCGCGTTCGGTCACGGGCACCCTCGATCTCAATGAGCTTCTGATCCGCGTCGTCGACGCCGTGATCCAGGTCGCGGACGCCGATCGCGGATTCCTGATGCTCATGCACGACGACGGAAAGCTCCACTTCGAAGTCGCGCGAAACAAAGACGAGAGCACCCTTCCTTCCGATGAGTTCAATATCTCGTGGGGGATCGCGGAAGAAGCGGCCCACCGGCGCGAGACGGTCTGGGTTCCCGACGCGGTGGGGTCGTCGCTGTTTCAGGATCGAAAGAGCGTCCGTGAGCTCTCCCTCCGCACCGTGGTGGCACTTCCGATCCTGAATTCCGGGCGCGTCCTCGGCGTGCTCTATATCGATTCCCATTCCATCACCCACGAGTTCACGCCCGACAGCATCACGCTCCTCGAGGGATTCGGGGCGCTCTGCTCCGTCGCCCTCGAGAACGCGCGGATGCACGAGGCTCTCAAGGATTCGAAGAGCCGCCTCGAGATCGAGAATCAAAATCTTCGCCGCGCCCTCAAGGAGGATTTCCGCTACGGCCTTCTCGTCGGCCGAAGCCCCAAGATGCTTCGGGTCATCGAGCTCTTGGAGAAGGTCATCCCGACTCAGGTGTCCGTGCTGGTGCAGGGTGAGACCGGCACCGGAAAGGAGCTGATCGCGCGGGCGATCCACATGAATGGGCCGCGCCGCGACAAGAACTTCGTCGCGGTAAACTGCGGCGCCCTTCCCGAGAATCTCCTCGAGAGCGAGCTCTTCGGCTACAAGAAGGGCGCCTTCACCGGCGCGGGCGAGGATCGGATCGGTCTCTTCGAAGCCGCCGACGGCGGCACGATTTTTCTCGACGAGGTCGGCGAGATGCCCGCTTCCCTACAGGTAAAGCTCCTTCGCGTCCTTCAAGACGGCCACATCCGCCGCGTCGGCGATACCGTCTCCCGCAAGGTGGACGTTCGCCTGGTGACCGCAACCAACCGCGACTTGAAAGGAGAGGTCGAGGGGGGACGCTTCCGACAGGACCTTTTTTACAGGCTGAACGTCGTGCCGATCGAGGTCCCGCCTCTCCGGGAGCGGGGTGAGGACGTGCTCCTTCTGGCGCAGCATTTCCTCGACCAGTTCGCGAAGCAGCAGCACCGCAAGCTCCGCGGACTCACGGCCGAGGCGCGGGAGCTGTTGCTCCGGCACCCCTGGCCGGGGAACGTTCGAGAGCTGGAGAACGCCATGGCGCGCGCCGTGGCGCTCGCCGACGAGGGTGCGGCGCTCGAGCCGTCGCTCTTCGGGCTCGGCGCCCCGGTGACGCGGAGGTGGGACGGACAGCACACCCTGCGCGAGACGCTGGACGCGGTGGAAGCGGATACGATCCGCGAGGCGCTTCGCCAATGCGACCAGAACGTATCCCGGGCCGCGCGCGCGCTCGGCGTGAGCCGGCAACACCTTCACAATCGGATGAACTCGCACGGCATCCGCCGTTCGCGCGTCTTGAACGAACCGGCCGGGTAAGGGACGGACGAAGCCTAGTGGCGTCTCTGGTCGAGCGCCGTCTCGCTTCTCTGCGGGCGATTCTCATGCAGAGCGACGCCGGGATTCGCGCGCAGTTTCCCGAATACTTCCTCACGTACTACACGTACCTCCGGATCATCCGGAATCCCCCCCGAATCGAGCATATCTTCCAGAAGGCGCGCGATATGTACCGCTACCTCGAGGCGGAGGGCAAAGACGTTCTCGACCTGGGCGCCGGGTTCGGCCTGGAAGCGCTTCTCGTGGCGATGTACGGGGCGCGCCGCGTCGTGGCGACCGAGATCGATCGCGACATGGTCGAAGTGGGGCGCTACCTCGCCGAACGCATGGATCCACCGATGACGAACTTCGAGTCGAAGTATGGCGATGGCATCTCGATGCAATTCCCTTCGGCGAGCTTCGACGGCGTGATGGCGAACTGCGTCATCTCTCACGTGCGCGACCTGGAGGGGTTTCTCGCCGAGGCGCACCGCTTGCTCCGGCCCGGGGGCATCTTCTTCTTGAGCGACGAGAACAACTCTCTGTTTCTTCCCGCGCGGCCCCGGCGCAGGAGGGGCTGGCGCCAGATGGAACGGGAGCCGCGGGGCCCCTACTTCGCCGCCCGCCTCGCGTTCATCGGGGAGCACTTCCCGCAAATCACCGGAAACGAGCTGCTCGAAACGGCGCGGCTGACGCGGGGGCTGGTGGGGAAGGAGATTCTGAGCGCGGTCCAGGAGTACCAAGCGTCGCGTCGCGTCCCCGCGCGTCCCGCCTTTCTCTACCGAGACCCGATCGACGGCCAGTATCCCGAGCGGGAGCTGAACCCCTATTGGCTCATGCGGAAGTTCCGGGACGCGGGGCTCAAGCCGGAGCTCCTCCCGGCTTTCTTCTCGAGAAGGATCGAGAACAATCCGCGCCAGTGGGTGAAGGACGTTCTCCGCTTTTTCTGCTCCCTCGTGCCCCCTCTTTCCGTCTACGTCTGGCCGATCATGCGGCTTCGGGGGCGAAAACCCGTGTTGACACCCTCCGCCAACGTCTCCTAGTCTCGCGCCGATGAGAACCGGCGTCCTGAGCCGCACGTTCGCACGCCTCCCATCCTTCGCAGCGCCGCTCATCGCGGCGCTTCTCGCCGTCTTTTCCCACACCGCCCTCGCGATCGCGCCCGAGGGTTCCCCCGCCGCTCCCGCGGACCTCCCGGCGCCGACCGATTTCGCCGCCAGGGATCGTCCGGGTGATTCCGGGAACGCGGTCCTTCTCACCTGGAAGGATCCGCCCGGCCTCGATAAGAACGCAGGACTTCAGATCCGCCGCGCCGTGCCGCCCGCGTATGACTGGACGGAGATCACGGTGGCGCAGCCGGGTGCTATGCGCTACGTCGATACCACGGCGAAGGACGGCACCGTCTACCGCTACGAGATCCGCACGGTCTCGGCGGCCGATACCTCGAGCGCCGCTCCGGCGGCGGGAGGGACCTCGGCGGCTTCCGGGACCGTGGCCACGGGTCCCCCAGCCGGCCCGCCGCTCGTCAGCGACCCAGTCGCCTCGCACGACAACTGGTTCCGGGCCGAGAAGACCAACTCCTTCATCGCATCGGTCCTCTTCTTGGTGATCCTGCTGGCATCGATCGCCGCCGCCCAATCCGGGAAGAAGATCTTCATCCGGCGGATCGCGGGCTTGAACGCCGTGGACGAGGCGATCGGTCGCGCCACCGAGATCGGCAAGAAGGTGCTCTACGTGCCCGGGAGCCAGAGCATGGACGAGATCCAGACGATCGCCTCGATCGCGATCCTCGGACACGTGGCGCGCGCCACGGCGCGGTACGGGACCGACCTCGACGTTCCGAACAAGGATCCGCTCACCTTCGCCTCGGCGCGCGAGGCCGTTCGCGGGGCGTATCTCGCGGAGGGAAGGCCGGATCTCTACCGCGAGGAGATGGTGAACTACGTGACCTACGATCAGTTCGCGTACACGGCGGCCGTCTCGGCGAGGATGATCCGTGAGAAGCCGGCGGCGATTTTTCTCGTCGGTTATTTCTTCGCGGAGTCGCTGATCCTGGCGGAGACGGGGCAGTCGACCGGGGCCATCCAGATCGCGGGCCAGGCGGACCCGACCCAGCTCCCGTTCTTCATCGCGACGTGCGATTACACCTTGATCGGCGAGGAGCTCTACGCGGCGAGCGCCTACTTGTCGCGCGAGCCCGTTCTCCTGGGGTCGATGCGCGCGCAGGACATCGCGAAGGCGATCGTCATTCTGCTCGGGATCGTAGGGATAATCGCGGCGAGCCTGGGCGCGACCTGGTTCGCGGGTTTGTTCAAGACACAATGACCGCCGCCCCCGGCGCGGAGACACCATGAATCTCGAATTCGGCCGGTTGGCTCTCGTCTTCCTCTTCGCGATCATTCCGGTCGTTGGGATCGCGCTCGGGATCAACTCCCCCGGGCTCAGAGCCCGGATCCCGCTCTTCGTGGCCTTCTTCGCCGGTACGATCCCGATCATCTCGCTCTACGTTCCGAAGAAATTCCTCTCCGGCCCGACCGGGATGAGCCCGCGGCTCGACCAGTGGCTCATCATCGTCTACGCCTTCGCGATTCTGCTCGGGGTGGTGAATGTCCTGCAGAACAGCACCCGAAAGATCGTGCGGCGCGAATCAGGATGGCCCTTTTCCATCGTCCTCCTGGCTGGACTTTTCGTCACGGGGGGAGCGGGGGTCTACGGCGCGATCTCACGCAAGGGGATCACCCTCCTGCCGGACGGAACGGCGACGCCCTTCAAATGGATCCAGGATCAATTCTTTCAGCCGCTCCAGTCCACAATCTTCGCCCTTCTCGCGTTCTTCATGGCGTCCGCCGCGTTTCGGGCGTTCCGGGCCAGGAACACCGAGGCGACGATACTTCTCCTCGCGGGCGGGCTCGTCATGGCGGGGCGCGTCCCCCTGCTCGAGTTCCTGGCGGCGCCGTTCCCGCCGCTGCAGCCGGCGGCCGCGGGTGCCAGTCAGGCGCTCGGGAAGCTGACGGAGTGGATCATGGACACGCCGAACGGAGCCGCCCAGTCCGGGATCATCATCGGCGCGGCGCTCGGCGCGGCCTCGATGGCGATCCGGGTCATCCTGGGGATCGAGCGCGGCTACCTCGGGTTGGGGAGAGGGGAATAACGTGGCGGGGATGCTCGACAAGCTCCTGAGCCTCGACCGGCGATGGATCTTCCTGCTCGTGCTGCTCTGTGTCGGCACCCCGATCGTCATGCCGATCGGGCTCCCTGTCACGACAACGGGCTCGACCCGCGCGGCCTTCGACTACATCGAATCGCTGAAGCCGGGGAACTACGTCTGGATCTCCTTCGATTACGGTCCGTCCTCCGCCCCCGAGAACGATCCCATGGCCGAAGCGTTCCTGCGCCAATGCTTCGCGAAGAAAATCCGCGTGATCGTATGTGCGTTCTATCCGCTGGGGGGCCTGGGTCTTGCGACCAACTCGCTCGCGAAGGTGACCGCCGAGTATCCCAACCTCCGCTACGGCGAGGACTACGTGAACTTGGGCTACAAGGACGGGGCGGCGGCGGTCATGCGGCGCTTGGGCGAGGACATTGCGGAAGCGTTCCCGGCGGACGTGAGGGGAACGCCGCTCGCGCAGCTTCCCATCATGAAAGGACTCCGCAGCATCCGGCAGGTCCAGCTCGTCTGCTCCGTCGCGACGGGCGTGATCGGGGAGTATTGGATCACCCAGGTCCACTCCCAAATCGGAACCCCGATCATCATCGGACCCACCGCGGTGGCTGCGCCGAAGTACTACGCCTACCTGAACGCGGGTCAGCTCGTGGGCATGCTCGGGGGTATGAAGGGAGCGGCCGAGTACGAGAAGCTGCTCGCGGCGCGCTACCCGGACATGGCGCACTTCTACCAAAGCACCCGTGGGTTCACCGCGACCAAGGGGATGGACGGGCAGACCGTGATCCACGCGGTCATCATCCTGTTCATCCTGGTCGGGAACGTCGCGTACATCATGAGCCGCCGCGCCGCGCAGAAGAAGGGGGCCTAGCGTCGTGCAACTTCCCGGCCTGGAGACGTGGATCGCCGCCTTCCTCACGCTCGCGTGCATGAGCTTTCTCTACAAGGACAATCCCTTCTTCCGATTCGCGGAGAGCCTCTTCGCCGGCATCTCGCTCGGCTACTTTATCGGGATTACGCTGAACCAGACGCTCGTGCCGAACCTCATCCAACCGCTGCACCGCGACTTCGCGCAGAATTGGGACCTCTTGGTTCCGGGGCTGCTCGGCGTCCTTCTCTACATGCGGTACGTGCCCAAAATAGGGTGGATCTCGCGCTACGCGCTCTCGATCTACGTCGCGTACTACATCGGGCTCGATTTCACGCGTAGGATCCACGGCGAAGTGCTCCCGCAGCTCGCGAGGGCGATCGTTCCTCTCACGCGATTCGATTCGCACACGATCTTCTATTCCTTGATCTTCTCGCTGGGCGTCTTCAGCGTGCTGATCTACTTCTTCTTCTCCAAAGAGCAGGACGCGGTCACGAGACGCATCGCGCGCCTGGGCATCTGGTTCCTCATGATCTCCTTCGGGGCCGCGTTCGGCTTCACCGTAATGGGGCGCGTGGCGCTCCTCATCGGTCGCCTCAACTTCCTGATTTTGGACTGGATCTACCCGATGGTAGGACTGGGGTAGCTAGGACTTCTTCCCGGCCTCGGCCGAAGCCTCGAAGTTGACCATCGGCACGGTGCTCTTGTTCCCCGCGGGATAATCCACGGTGACGATATCGCGGAGCGCCGCGATGCGCTGGGTGAGGCCGGCGACCGTGTCGGTGGCCGCGCGGATCCGCGCCACCTTGTCCCGGGCGTCGGGGGGCAGTCCGGGGTGAACGTTGAGAAGCTGGGCGTTCCCCTGGATCACTTGCAGCGGATTGTTGATCTCATGATTCAAGGCCACGGCCATGGCCGAGACTGCCTTCATGCGCTCGACCCGCAGCCTTTCCTCGGAAGCCTGGTGCAGGGCGATCGCGTTCCTCACCTTGAGCGGGATCTGAAACCGGATGTCGCATTCGGATAGCGGCTTCGTGAAGTAGTCAATCGCCCCCAGCTCCAAGCTTCGCTGGATATCGTCCTGGGCGGTCGACGCGCTCGCCACGATGAAGGGAATCCTCGCGAGCGTCTCGCTCTTCTTCATCGCGAGGATGACGTCGAAGCCGTTCTGGTGCGGCATCATGAGGTCGAGCACGAGGAGGTCAACCCTTTGGCGCTCCATGATCCCGAGCGCCTCCTGCCCGCTCTCCGCCTCGATGAACGCATAGTCCCCCTGGCGGAGCACCATCCTCAGGAGCTTCCGGCTGTGCGCCTCGTCGTCAACGATCAGCAGGTGGAACGGCATGGCCCCTCTTGGAGATCAACGTTTCGATTCGCTGGAGCAAATCGTCCGCGCTCACGATCGGCTTCGAGATGTAATCGTCCGCACCCGACTCCCTGAGGAATTTCTCCTTGGAGCCCTTCATGGCATGCGCCGTGGCAAGGAGCACCGGGATGTGGCGCGTGGTCGGGTCTCTCTTCAGCCGGCGGGTGATCTGCAACCCATCCACCGGCAAGCCGTCGAGCGTACTGTTGGAAAGAGACACGTCCATGATCACAAGGTCCACCGTGCCGGCCTGAATTTCCCGGATCACGTACGCCGGGTCCTCGGTGATCTGGATCTTATAGTTTCCCTTTCGCGTGAGGACGAGCTGGAACAGCTTCGCGTTCATGGGATCGTCCTCGACGATCAGGATTCGTTGAGACATGGATCCCTTTCTGTCCGCACCTGCGTGCCATCCTGAGCGACCGGGAACGCGAGCATGACGCGTGTCCCGAGACCGGTTCCCTCGCTCTCCATCGAGATCCGGCCCCCCATCCGCTGGACCAGCGACTTCGTGATGACGAGGCCAAGCCCGGTTCCCTGGTGGCGGCGCTTGTAGGAACCGTCCACCTGGGAGAATTTCACGAAGAGCCTGGACTGGTCGCCCTTCGCGATCCCAATTCCAGTGTCCTCAACCACAATATGGATCTCTGCGGGGCTCAGCTTCCGCCACGCCTTGATCCTGACTTCTCCCTTATCGGTAAACTTGACGGCGTTCCCAAGCAGGTTTAGGAGCACCTGGCGGAGCCGGGCCGGATCGAGCTGCATCTCCAGAGGCTCGGCGGGCGTCTCGACCTCGAGCTTGATCCCCTTCCTGAGGGCGAGGACCCGTTGCGCCTCGACCGCCGCCATGATGGTCGGCGTCGCATCTCCCGCCTCCAGAGCGAGTTCCAGCCTTCCCGCCTCTACCTTTGCCAGGTCCAGAATGTCGTTGATGACGATGAGGAGGTGCTCGGCGCTCTCCCGAATCGAGCGGGCGAAAGAGCCGCGCTCACCCTCCGATTCGGTGATGCCCTGCTCGATCAGGGTGGCGAATCCGATCACGGCGTTCAGAGGCGTCCGCAGCTCGTGGCTCGTGTTCGCGAGGAACTCGTTTTTCGTCCGACTTGCTTCCGCCAGGCCGTCGTTCGCGTGCTGCAGCTGCTCGTTGATCAGCTCGAGCTGCTCGGTCCGGCTCTGGATCTCGTCCTCCCGGTCCCGCCGCTCGCTGATATCCCGCCCGACGAGGACCCAGGCGCTTTCGTTCCCGTCGCGATCGACGGCCTTCGTGACCGTGACCTCGGCGGGAAACCTGGTCTCCTGGACCGTGCAGCATACGACCTCCCCCGAGAAGCCCCCCGCCCCGCGCAGGACGGCGAGAAGCGGTGCCGCGCCGGGTTTCTCCGAGACCAGGAACAACCCGTCGACCGCGCGTCCCTGGAGCCCCGCGCGGGAATCGGCGAGCGCGCGGAGGGCGGCTGGGTTCGCGTAGGTGATCAGCCCGTCGAGATCGAATCCCACGAGCATCTCATCGGTGCTCCGCATGTAGGAAGCGAGGAGCTGATCCCGCGATTCGAGCTGGATCCGTTTGAGGCCCTGGCCCAGCTGGGCGGCCATCCAGCGGATCAGGGTCACGTCGTCCGCGCCGAATCGGCGGGAGGCGGGAGCGAAGCACTGAAGCACGGCCGTCGTCTCGTCGTGCTCGACGACCGGCACCGCGCACACGTTGGGATCCTGGCCGAGCTCGGGGATCGCTGCGGCGAACACATTCCCGCCCGAGCCGTCGCCTTTCTTCCTGGTCACCGCTTCGCGGCGAAACGCGGCGCGGCAGGCAAGGGACGAGGCCTCGGGGCCGATCGGGTCCGGCGCGAGCTCGAGCTGTGCTTGGTCGTTGAGCGCGCGGGTCGCGAAGAGCGCGAGCGCACCTCTGTCGCGGTCCCGCCTGAAGAGCGCCCAGTGGGGGAACCCTGTAGCCTCTGCGATCGCCTCGAGCGCGTGTCGTGCCAGGTCGGACTCCGCGCCGGAGCGGGTCATCACTTCGGCCAGCCGGTGGATGCTCAGCCGAACGTGGATGTTTCGGTTTCGCTCCTGCTCGAGCCGGCGCTTTTGGTAGCGGTCCAACCCCGTGAAGACGATGCCGCAGAGAGCAAGCGCGTAGGCGATCGCGGCCCCCGAAAGGAACCGTCGCTCGGACGCGAGCGCCAGACGGGAGTCCACGTCCACGCCGACGATCGCGAGCACTCGTCCCCCAGCGTCCCGGATTGGGGCGTACCCGCTGAGCCAGCTTCCGCCCGAGTTACGTGAGTACGTCCGTTCTGCGGTCGGGCCGCGGATCGCGCCCGCGATCTCCTTCCGCCCACCGGCGTCGAAGGGATCGCCGGCGTGGACCTGCACGCTTGGATCGGTGTCCGCCTCGAGGGCATAAAGCCAGAGTCCCGGCGCTTTCCCCGGAACGAGCGCGTAGACGCTGCGTACCTCTGGATTGGCTTGCCGGGTCGTGACGAGATGAACACGGAGCGCCTCGTATTCGGGGCCCTCCTCAACCTCGCGCGCCCTGAGCCCGCGGATCTCTTCGGCGGGGAGTCCGGCCGCGATCGTCGCGGCCAGGGCCGCGACCCTGATCCGACTTTCCTGATGAAGTTGCTCGCAGACGTGCGCCGCCACCCCATAGACCACGGCCCCGGCAAAGGCGGCGGCGAGCGCCGTCATGAGCACATAGCGCCTGCGGATTTCCCGCGTGCTCGGCTGCCCTGAGGGTGCCTTCGCGTGTGCGCCCGAGGGCGCCTTGGATCCCGATTTCCTGGTCTTCATGCGGTTCGTCGAAAAAAAGCCCCCCTTCCTCCCACCTATCGGACGAAACGACAAGGAACTGCAGCGAAAAGGGTGGGTTTAAGACTAGGCACCTCTTCTCTAGCGCTCGTCACCACAAGGGATTATCATTCCGCCCCGTGCGTCATGGCCCGTTCCTCGTAGTCATGCTGGCAGTCCTGAGCGCGATCCCGATCGTGGGCTGCTCGCGCAAGGCGGAAAGGCTTGTGGGGAGCGCGCGCCTGATCCGCGGCCCAGGGGGCCTCGGCACGACCGTGCGTTTCATCCGAAACCCGGACCGCGACACGTACGTCGAGCCGGGGACCGCCGACTTCGGCGGGGTGCTGATCATCGGCAGGGACACCACGTTCGAGGCGCGCACGTTTCTGGCGGTGGCGTCCTGGAAGCTTCCCGACACCACCCTCGCCGGATTCTCCCCCGTGACCGTTTCGCTCGAGCTGAAGCGCGACACAACGCTTCTCGACCCGGGGGCCGTGAGCCTTTTCCTGGCCGCATCCGCGTGGGACACCACGACCGTCGCGTGGCCGGGGCCGCTGCACCCGACGTTTCTCGGGTCCGCCGCCGACGATCGCCCCGCGGCGGGCTACTTCTCGATCCCGCTGGTCCCCGGGGCGTTCGATCTCGTCAAGCAGTGGGCCCACGATCCCAGCGCCGCCCCCGGTTTCGCGCTGGAGCGGACGGGCGATAGCCTGCTCGCCTACGTTCCCGGGGCCGCGGTCTTCCGCGTGCGGTATTCGCACCTGGTCTCGGGGAACGCGGTCCTGGACAGCGTCGACACGCCCGTGACGCAGGACTTCTATTTGCATACACCGATCGCCCCCGCGCCGACAGGCGCGGATACGTCCCTGATGCTCGGCGGGCTCTTCAATACGGCGCTCGCGGTTCACCTCCAGTTGGATTCGATCCCGGCCGCGGTTTCCATTGATGAGGCCACGCTGGTCCTGAACATCGTCGGCGCCGAGGTCCCCGACGCAGGGGACGTCGCCTCCATCGTGCAGGTGAGAAGGATCCGGAACGTCTGGGGCGAGAGCATCACCGAGAAGTCGACCCTCACGATCGACGACGCGACCGCGGCGTCTGTGTTGCTCAACTCCGCCTACGCGAGCGCCGACCAACGCCTCACCATCGCGATTCCGGGGGCGCTCCTTCGAGAATGGGCCGCGACCTCTACCTCCAACGAAGGGCTCTATGTCTCGCTGATCCATCCCGTGAACCGGATCAAGAAGTTCCAGATCGGTTCCCGTGAGTCTTCGCGGCCTCCGGAGATCCACGTGACGTACACCGGGCTTCCGCCGGTTCGCTTCTGATGCGCGCACGCGCCTTGGCCTTTCTCCTGGCCCTTGCCCTCACGCAGGGACCCGCCCACGCGAACTCGATCCTCTCGATCGGAGGCTTGGGCGAGCCGCAGCTCGAAGAACCGGCGCGCCTCCGGGCCCTCGGCGGGGCGGGGGTGGCCGAGCACGGGACCCGCGAGATCTCCATGGTCAACCCGGCTTCGCTCGCCGACGTCGAGCGCATCCTTCTCGAGGTGACGGTGCTCCCCGCGCTCCGCCGCGTGAGCGCGGCCTCGGTCCCCGTCGAGACGGTGCACGAAACCACCTTCCCGTCCGCGCGCGCCGTGATCGCGCTTCCCGGGGGGCTCGCGCTCGGAGCCAGCTACGTGGCCGGCACGGACGCCGAGTTCTCGGTTGTACGCAACGAGAATGCGGGGGCACCCTCGACCGTGACGGTCGAAGGGGACGGCGGGATCAATTTTTTGCGGGTGAGCCTGGCGCGGCGGATCGTTCCGGCGCTTCGCCTCGGGGTCGATTGGGAGGCGATCGCGGGGAGTTACCACGAATCGTGGGTCCGAACGTTCTCCGATTCGGGCCTCGCGATGGAACGTGACAGCCTCGCGGTGAGATATCCCAAGAAGGGGCGTTGGCGTTTCGGAGCCCAGCTGGTCAAAGAGGATTGGACCGTGGGCGCCGTTTTCGAGACGTCGCAGCGCCTCCCGCTCGACGTGACGCGGGCGACGGTCGGAGCGTCGGACCGTTTCTCCGCCGGGCAGCTCACCTTGCCGTCGGGCTTCGCGGCCGGCGCCTCGGCTCCGCTCGGTGCGCGCTACCGAGTCGTGGCTCAATACCGTCGCGCGAACTGGAGCCGATCGTCACTCCAGAGCGACCTGGTCGATTTCAGGGCGCAGCAGCGATTTTCCGTGGGGCTCGAGCGCAAGCGCGGCACCGAGGAGGGCATGTCCTTCCGGGGACGCCTCCCGCTTCGGATCGGCGGCTACATCCTCCAATGGCCGGACCTCCTCCCGCGGGCGGGTGCCTCGGACGTGAGCGGCGGGACCGCCGCGGTCGACGAGCGCGCCGTTACGCTTGGCGCGGGCCTCGTGACGAAGGACAATGGAGGTGGGCTGGACGTCTCGCTCGAGTTAGGATCGCGCGGAGATCGAGGCGATCTCGGTGTGAGCGAGCGTTTCGCGAGGCTCGGGATCTCCTTCCTCGTGAGCGACGAAACGTGGAAGGGGACCTTCCGCAAATAGGGGGTATCCACGCGCATGGGGTTCTTCGCGGCACCCATCCCCCCGGTGCTCGGCGGTTGTCTGCTCGCCCTGTACCTTTGCGTGTGGGTGATCTTCGCCGTCTACGGCATCCACCGGATATACCTGATCCGTCTCTTTCGGCGGCGGGATCGCGCCGCCGGACCTCCCGCGGATCCGGACGTGTGGCCTCACGTCACGGTCCAGCTTCCCGTCTACAACGAGCGCTACGTCGTGAACAGGCTGATCGAGGCCGCGGCCGCGATCGACTACCCGCGCGATCGGCTCGAGATCCAGGTGCTGGACGATTCGACCGACTTGACGCGTGAAATCGCGGCGGACAAGGTGGCCGAGCTGCGCGCGCGCGGCACCGACATCGTGCATCTCACGCGCGACGACCGGGAAGGATTCAAGGCCGGAGCGCTCCAGAGCGGGCTCGAGCGCGCCAAGGGGGAATTCCTCGCGATCTTTGACGCGGATTTCGTTCCGCCTCCCTCCATCCTGCGCGAGATGATTCCCTATTTCGGCGATCCCGTGGTGGGGATGGTCCAGTCGCGCTGGCAGCACCTGAACCAGGACTATTCGATCCTCGCCCAGGCCCAAGCGATCTCGCTCGACGGGCACTTCGTGATCGAGCACGCCGCGCGCATGAGCGGCCGGCGCTTCTTCAATTTCAACGGGACCGCGGGCGTCCTCCGCCGGGCGTGTGTCGTGGACGCGGGCGGGTGGCAGTCGGACACGCTCACCGAGGACCTGGATTTGAGCTACCGAGCGCAGCTTCGAGGGTGGCGGTTCGTCTTTGCGCCCCACGTGCTCTGCCCCTCGGAGCTGCCGGTCGAGATGAACGCGTTCAAGGCCCAGCAGCACCGTTGGGTGAAGGGATCCATCCAGGTCGCGCGAAAGCTCCTGCCGGCCGTGTGGCGCTCGCGCGCGCCGCTCGGGGTCAAGGTGGAAGCCTCCTTCCACCTCACCTACAACGTGGCGTACGTCTTCCTGCTTCTCCTGTCGCTGATCGTGTACCCCGTCGTGCTCGCGCGCTATCGGAGCGGAAGCACGCCGTACGCGATCGCGGACTCGATTCTATTCCTGATTGCGACAAGCTCCGTGATCTTCTACTTCGCGTACGCGCAGCGCGAATCGCGCCCGGACTGGAAATGGCAGCTTCGATACTTGCCGTTCGTCATGTCGCTCGGGATGGGGCTTTCGGTCACGAACACGCGCGCCGTTCTCGAGGCGCTCGTGGGACACCAGAGCCCGTTTCACCGCACGCCGAAGTTTCAGATCGAGCGCCGAGGGGATGTGTGGCGGGGCAAGCGCTACCGCTCCCCCCTGAACGGGTGGGCGCTTCTCGAGATCGCGCTGGGGCTCTATTTCGTCTGGACGATGTTGAGCCTCGCCCACGCGAAGGTGTACGCGCCGCTGCCTTTCTTCCTTCTCTATCTCTTTGGATTTCTCTATGTGGGCGTGCTCTCGCTCGTGCACGCCCAGGCGCGATCCTGACGCTTCGCGCGGGTGGCCCGCTGGAGCCTCCACGCGAAGGCCAGAGCCCAGGCGCCGATCAAACCCCCGTACTCCACCCAGAGGATCCATCCAGGGAGCGCCCAAACGCCGGTCCCTCGATAGAGCGGGAGCGGCAGGTAGGAGAGCGCGAGCAGCCCCGAGAAGGCGGCCATCCCCCAGTCGGGGTGGAGCGGAAGAAACGCCACCACCGGAACCGCGTACCACGGGAATACCGTCGGGCTCAGCAAGAGGAACGCGACCATGGACGCGAACGCCGTAGTACTCGCGGATCGCGCCCGCCAGGCGATCAGGAGCGTGGCGGCCACGCCGGCCCCCGCGAGCAGGTACCGGATTCGGACCTCGGAGTCGATCGCCTCCCCAAGCAGATGGTAGAGCGCCCCGTTGAACTCCCAGTGCCGCGCGTAGACCCTGAGCCCCGTGGTGAGCGCCGGGCCCGCTCCGAGGAACGGCGCCGCCAGAATCGCGGCCGCCGCGGCCGCCACGCCGAGAAGGAGCCAGGCGCGGCGTCGGATCAGCCATGGGATGATCATCGCCGGAACGTACTTCGTGAGTACCGCGAGGGCGAACGAGAACCCCGCCCACATCGCCCGCTTTCCCTCGTAGAGCGCGACGGTCGCCACGAGGAAGGCGGCGGCGACCAGATCCACATGCCCGCTCCCGAAGCTTTCGACCAGCACGAGGGGATTCCAGTAGTAGAGTAGTAGCCGCTCGCCCGGCAATCCCCGCCGCCGCAGGAGGTCGAGCAGGCCGACGAGGAGGATGAATTCGAGCCCCAGGAGCGCGAGCTTCCATGCGAGCGGCGTCGCGGAAACGAGCGCGACCGCGCCAAAGAGGATCTGGGCCGCCGGCGGGTAGATCGTGGGAACGCCGGCGTGATTCAGGTGGTGGATCAGCTCGCTGTGGTATTGCTCGAGCGCGGGATCGGACGGCGCGTGCGGAAAGGGGTTCACTCCGTGCGCCACGAGCCGGCCGTCCCAAAGATAGCGGTAGATGTCCTCGGAGAGCGTGGGCGCGGCCGGGATCATGAAGGCTCGCGCCAAGAGCCCGACTAGAAGCACGATCGGGAGCGCTGAGAGGCGCGGCGCGCCGGCTCCACCTTGCGCTCCCCCGGCGGGCCCTCCACGCAGCACCCACCACACGGCGACGAGATACGCGGCGTGGGCGGCTCCCCAGAGAAGCAGCATCGGCCGGGTCCGCTCGCCGAGATCGCCCAGCCGCGCGATCGAAGCGACACAGATCAAGATCGACACGCCCAAGGAGAGGAGAACCCAGCGGTGACGGTTCACACAAGCCCGAGCGACGGGGGCTTCAAGTGAGCCCGCGTGCGGCGAGCGAGCTGGCAGCCGGCGATCCCACGATGAAGGGTCTCTGGGAGACCCCCGGCGTCTCGGAGGAGCGGCGGGGGGGAGCCATCACGCAGAACATGATCGGGCAGAGCCCGGCCATGCAGCGGATTTTTAGGCTCATCGCGAAGGTCGCGCCCACGGAAAGCCCGGTCCTCATCACGGGAGAGAGCGGGACGGGGAAGGAGATGATCGCGACCGCGATCCACCTCCAGAGCCGCCGGGCGCACCGACCCTTCGTGGCCGTGAATTCCTCCGCGATCCCGGAGACCCTTTTCGAAAGCGAGCTCTTCGGACACGTTCGCGGCGCCTTCACCGGGGCGAATACGGACCGCGTGGGGCTCATGCAGCACGCCGACAGGGGCACCATCTTTTTCGACGAGGTTGCGGAGATGCCCCCTTCGGTCCAGGTAAAGCTCCTTCGCGCGCTTCAAAGCGGGGAGATCCGCCCCGTCGGCGCCCGGGAATCCAGGCGCGTCGATATCCGGGTGATCGCGGCCACAAACCGCGACGTGAAGCGCGCGCTCGCGGAGGGGAGTTTCCGCGAGGATCTCTACTACCGCCTCAACGTGTTTCACATCGAGCTCCCTCCGCTCCGCGAGCGCCGCGAAGACATTCCCCTTCTGGCGAACTATTTCCGGGGGAAATATTCGCGCGCGCTCGGGAAGCGGGTGAAGCGATTCAGCGAGCGGGCGCAGCTCCTCCTCATGCGCCACGACTACCCCGGAAACGTCCGGGAGCTGGAGAACGCGATCGAGCGCGCGGTGACGCTCGCCGAACACGGCGAGATCACGCACCTGGACCTGCCCCCCGCCATGCGCGAGCCCCGTGTGCCGCTCCTGGAGCGGGGAAGCACCTTCCCCTATTCGGAGACCATGACCCTTGCCCAGCTCGAAGCCGAGCATATCCGCCGTGTCCTGGTTCACACCGCCGGGAATACCACGAAGGCGGCGAAGATCCTCGGAATTTCCCGCTCGACTCTGTGGCGGAAGATGAGAGAATATGAACTGTAGTGTTCCATTATTGAACGAATAAGCGTTTCATTATGAAACATATTCACGTGACCTGATCAGGAGGAACTGCGGCATAGGATAGTGTAAGTATCAATCAATAAGTACATTAACTCACACAAGCTCCCCTGGCATGTGGCCTGCAGTAGAACCTGGCAGAAGTCACTTAGTTCTAGACCAGGGCATAGCCCATAGCTAGGAGGAGGTAGTCCATGAACACTCTCATTCGTTGGCCGATCAGGGAAATCTCGTCGGTCCAAGACGAGATGAGCAAAGTTTTTGGCGACGTCTTTGGCCGCAGTTGGCTCACGGAGGACGCTGGCAAGGGCGTCGTCTGGCAGCCGCCGGTCGACATCGTGGAGCAGCCTGACCGCTACGTCGTCCACGTCGAGCTGCCGGGTATGAAGCTCGAGGACATCAAGATAACCCACGAGGACAACCAGCTCGTCATCCGGGGGGAAAAGACCCGGACCGAGGAGCAGCAGAACGCGGCCTACCACAGGCTCGAGCGGGTCTACGGGACCTTCGAGCGTTCGTTCACGCTGACCCACGCGGTCAAATCTGACAAAATAGAGGCGACGTAC
>DASXTQ010000012.1:15000-18100 GCA_036505295.1 Candidatus Eiseniibacteriota bacterium | reverse complement strand
AATACCAGGGTACAGTAAAGGTGCACGGGGTCTTTCTGTCCAGTCGCGGGTAAGCGGCATCTTCACCGCTGCTACAGTTTCGCCGAGCTCTTGCAGGAGACAGCAGTCAAGTCGTTACACCATTCGTGCAGGTCGGAACTTACCCGACAAGGAATTTCGCTCGATTTCTCCTCAAGGTTTCCCAGGAGGTCGGACTTTATCTTGATCTACCTCGATTCATCCGCGCTACGAGGCGTCGCACGTTATTCACGCCTTGAGTTGTCAGATGATCGCCCGCCGCCATCAGTTGAAGCACGCTATGAAACTTCTCAAAGTCATCGCGCTTTCCTGATCTGAGCGGGTGCTCGATGAAGAATGGAACGATGCGCCGGAGCAGGTGCTCCTTGCTGCGCACTCGATAGGCCCACCGATCTCCGTGGTTCGTTCTCACGACTCCACAATCGAAGTAGTCCTTCAATGCGTGCAGCAGGCTCACATCGCGCTCGTGTTGCACGACGGTGAATTCTGGAAGAATCTGATAACCGCATTTCAGGTCGGAGTGACGATTGATTCCGACGTGAAAGCAGCCTTCACCGTCCACGAAGCCTGTGATCCATTCGGCATCTAGCTTCATTGGAAGATCCCAGACGTAAAGTCTCTGAGGGTTCCCTGTGCAGACAGGGCCTTCCCTGCGGATTGTCCCCATGTCCGTCTGATTTTTACTGCCCGCTGAAAGCGGACGAGTACAGAACGGCTGTGCGAGGAGTTTCCCGCATATGGTCTGGTTTTACTAAGGCTAGCGATTCCACTCTGACCTTAGGACCGTTCGTCTCTGTTACTCCCAACTGTTCGTCGGGGGCGCGGGCATTTCTGCCGCGCTCTTCGCGTCGCCGCGAAGACCGGACTATATCATCGCGATCTGATCGGATCGCGTCTGGCGTGTAGTCTCTGAGGATTCTCGAACGCTGTCGTGTTCTGGTCGTCCGAGCCTTTCCTGCTGATTGCCCGCACCGGACGCATTTTCACTGCCACGCTTGGTCGCGTGGCGAGTAGCGCCGGATACACCGGGTGTTCCAGCATATGGCCAGATTTTATAACTACAGGGGTCCTCGACTATAGTTACGGCCGCCGTTTACCGGGGCTTCAGTTTGCAGCTTCGCCTTGCGGCTGACCGCGCCCTTTAACCTTCCGGCACCGGGCAGGTGTCAGTCCCTATACGTCGCCTCTTCGGCTTAGCAGAGACATGTGTTTTTGGTAAACAGTCGCTTGACTCCATTCACTGCGGCCCCGTTCAGCTCCACACGCGAGGTGCTTCACCTACTAGGGGTACCCCTTCTTCCGAAGTTACGGGGCTATTTTGCCGAGTTCCTTCTGCAAGACTCACTCGAGCACCTTAGGATCTTCACCCCACCTACCTGTGTCGGTTTGCGGTACGGACAGCGCGTCGACTCGCGTAGAGGTGTTTCTTGGCAGCATGATTAGGACCAGTTGGCTTGCCTCGCGGCTCGTTTCCCCATCACCTCTCGGAGTAATGACCCCGCGGATTTGCCTGCGGGATCCTCCTACTGGCTTAGACCCACACGTCCAATGGTGGGCTGGTCTTTCACTTCTGCGTAACCCCCTGGCGTCTTGATCGCCAACGCACTGGTACAGGAATGTTGACCTGTTTTCCATCGCCTACGCCTCTCGGCCTCGGCTAAGGGTCCGACTAACCCTGAGCGGATTAACCTTCCTCAGGAAACCTTAGGTTTTCGGTGACCAGGTTTCTCGCCTGGTTTCTCGCTACTCGTTCCGGCATAATCACTTCTGGTTCGTCGACCTTGCCTTACGGCTCGGCTTCATCCTACAACAGAACGCTCCCCTACCACGCACGACACCCGAGGGCATCGCGCATCCGCAGCTTCGGTGGTGAACTTTAGTCCCGGACATTATCGGCGCGGGATTACTTGACCAGTGAGCTATTACGCACTCTTTAAATGATGGCTGCTTCTAAGCCAACATCCTGGTTGTCTGTGAGATCCCACATCCTTATACACTTAGCTCACACTCTGGGACCTTAGCTGACGGTCTGGGTTGTTCCCCTCTCGGTCGCGAAGCTTATCCCTCGCGCCCTTACTCCCGCGATACATGTGAACGGTATTCAGAGTTTGAAAGGGTTTGGTAACCTGGTAGGGTCCCTAGCCCAATCAGTGCTTTACCCCCGCCACACAATTACGCGAGGCTAGACCTAAATCCATTTCGGGGAGAACCAGCTATCACCGAGTTTGATTGGCCTTTCACCCCCACCCACAGCTCATCCGATACCTTTTCAACGGTAACCGGTTCGGGCCTCCACGAACTGTTAAACTCGCTTCACCCTGGCCATGGGTAGATCACTTCGGCTTCGGGTCTTAACGCACGCGACTGGTCGCCCATTTCGGACTCGCTTTCGCTTCGGCTCCGCGTCTGAGACGCTTAACCTCGCCACGTACGAGTAACTCGCCGGATCATTATGCAAAAGGCACGCCGTCAGCCGCTCCGGGGACCGAAGTCCCTGGTTAAGCCTCCGACCGCTTGTAAGCACATGGTTTCAGGTTCTATTTCACTCTCCGCCAGGAGTCCTTTTCACCTTTCCCTCACGGTACTGGTTCACTATCGGTCGTCAGAGAGTATTTAGCCTTGGAGGGTGGTCCCTCCGGATTCCCGCTGGATTTCACGTGTCCCGCGGTACTTGGGAACGCGCTCGAGGGAGCCAGCACACTTTCGTCTACCGGACTTTCACCGTCTGTGGTCAGCCTTCCCAGGCTGTTCGACTAGCAAGCTGGTTTCTTACTCCCCGACTCTGCTGCCCAGAGTCCGAGTACGCCCCGCGACACCGGCGGCGCAACGCTGGCAGGCTTGACGCGCCGCTCGGTTTAGGCTCTTCCCCGTTCGCTCGCCGCTACTGAGGGAATCGCGGTTGCTTTCTCTTCCTGGGGGTACTGAGATGTTTCACTTCCCCCCGTTGGCTACCACGAAACTATGGATTCATCTCGTGGCGGACAGGGTATGAGCCCTGCCGGGTTTCCCCATTCGGAAATCTGCGGGTCTCGGCCTATTTGCGGCTCTCCGCAGCTTATCGCAGCTTATCACGTCCTTCATC
>DASXTQ010000012.1:0-12500 GCA_036505295.1 Candidatus Eiseniibacteriota bacterium | reverse complement strand
ATCTTCTCGGTCCTAAAACCGAGAGGGATCCTCTAGGGCTCCACAACACAAACGTGCGCTATTCTGTTTTCAAAGATCGATTGCGCGCGAATTGCGCGCATGAATCGGCCGTTCAGGACCGAACCCCGAACTTACCGAGAACGCTTACGAGTTGTCAACACCCAATTTGGCTGCAGAGACAGTGGGCCTGATGCCACGCGAGATCGCGGACTGGCCATTGCAGTCAGCCGGCGGGCAATGCGGTGTTCTTCACCACCAACCCAACGATGGTACGATATATCAAGGGCACGGCCCTGTCAAGCCTCTGCCCAAGCATATTTTGATGCCCCAGTCGATTGGCCGGATTCAGCCGGCCCCCTTCGGGACAATGCGGACGATCTTGCGTCCAACTTTGATGACCACCTCGGCCTGGGCCCCGGGCTCCCGGCCGACCCGGATTTCCTTGGCAACGTCCGTAAGTCGTTCGCCATTAACGTAAACAGCGCCCTGCTTGAAAAGGCTCCCGGCGCTGCTTCCGGTGTATGTATTGGGGAATGCACGCATCATGAGATCCCTGGCGCGAAATGCACCGGCATCCACCTCCACGGTGGGCAAATCGCTCGGCAGCTCCCGGCGCGAAAACTGCTTCTCAAATTCACTTTGGGCGAAGTCGGCGGTCGCCTGCCCGTGGTACATGCGAACGATTCGGTGAGCGAGCGCCTTCTTCACGGTCATGGGATTCGTCCCGGCTTGGCGAAGGGAACGCGCGATCTCGTCGCACTCGGCGGATGTGGCATCGGTCACGAGGCGGAAGTAACGCTCGATGAGCTTGTCGGGGAGGCTCATCACTTTTCCATAAATCTCCTTAGGCGGCTCGGCGATGCCGATGTAATTGCCGAGGCTCTTGCTCATTCGGCGCACGCCGTCGGTGCCCTCGAGCACGGGGAGTGTCAGGATCACTTGAGGCTCGACGTTGTAGGCCGCCTGGATGTCCCGGCCGGTCAAAAGATTGAATTTTTGCTCGGTCGCGCCGATCTCGACGTCGGCACGGATCACGACGGAGTCGTAGGCCTGCATGAGGGGGTATAACAGCTCGTGAACACTGATCGGCTCGCCATGTTTGAAGCGGATATCGAAGTCGTCGCGCTCGAGGATGCGGGCGACGGTGAAACGGGACGTGAGCCTGAGAACGTCGACGAAGCTCATCGTCTTGAACCATTCGCCGTTCCAGCGCACCTCGGTACGATCCTTGTCGACGACCTTGAAGAACTGATCCATGTAGGTCTGCGCGTTCCGGAGCACGGCGTCCTCGGTGAGGTTGGGCCGCGTCTCCGAGCGGCCGCTGGGGTCGCCCACGAGCGCCGTGTAGCTGCCGACGATGAGCACGACCTGATGCCCCAGCTCCTGGAACTGGCGAAGCTTCCGCAGGCCGATCGTGTGCCCCAGATGGATGTCGGGCGCGGTGGGATCGAAACCTTGCTTGATGCGGAGCGGCGTTCGCGAGGCGATCGAACGCTCCAGCTTGCGGATGAGCTCATCCTCGGGGATCAGCTCTTCAACTCCGGAGCGGATCACCTCGAGCTGGCGCTCGATTTCGGCGTTCTTGGACTTCGGACTCATCGCGGCGGCAGCCTATCAAGTTTGGGCCCGGCGCGGAAGGGCAGCGCCCCTGGGGCGAACCGCCCCACCGCGACGCGAGACTCTTGCTGCAAGAGCCGGACTTCCGTCGGGATTTGGCACTTGACCCACCTGGGGGGGTTACCTAGCGTAACGCCATCCGGGCCGTTCGTACCTTCAACGAGGTTTCTATCGTGAGCGCACGCTGGGGACATATCACGAAATTCATGTTCGCGGTGCTCGTCGTCGTGCTCTGCGGCGTGGTCGGGGTGGGCATCGGAGTCGCGAACTGGCTCCGCAAAGACCTCCCCTCCCCGGCCAATCTTCAGACGATCGCGCCGCCGGTCAAGACCCTGGTTTACGACCGAAACGAGAAGCTCGTGCACGAGTTCTTCAAGGAGAACCGTTCCATCGTGCCGCTTCGCGATATCCCGAAACCTCTCGTCCAGGCGATCCTCGCGATCGAAGACCGCCGTTTTTACACGCACTGGGGCATCGACCCCATTCGGCTCATGCGGGCCCTCGTCACCGACATCGTGGCGCGGCGCCCGGAGCAGGGCGGCAGCACCATCACCCAGCAGCTTGCGCGGAACCTCTTCCTCACGCACGAGAAGACGCTGACGCGAAAGCTCAAGGAGATCGTGCTCGCGATCCGGATCGAGCAGACCTACACCAAGGACGAAATCCTCGAGATGTACTTCAATCAGATCTACTTCGGCGAGGGCGCCTACGGCGTCGACGCCGCGGCCAAGGTCTATTTCGGGAAGCGCGTCCAGGAGCTGACCTTCCCTGAGTGCGCCCTGCTCGCGGGGCTTCCTCGAAATCCGCGCGATTACTCGCCCCGCCGCGATCCCGACCGAGCGCTCCGTCGCCGGAATCTCGTGCTCTCGCAGATGCTCGCCGCCCACTTCATCACCCGCGCGCAATACGAGCAGGCAAGCGAGGCGCCGCTGGGCGTGACCAAGACGCGCTACAACGCCCAAGAGGCGCCTTACTTCATGGAGATGGTCCGGCAGTACCTGGACGAGCGCTACGGATCGAACCAGATCTACGAAGGTGGCCTTCGCATACACACCACCATCGACATCGACGTCCAGCATGCGGCGGAGGAGGCGCTCGAGAAGCGGCTGACGGCGCTCGAGCAGCGAAACCAGTATAAGAAGACGCGGGCGGTGCTGGCCGCCAAGGCCGGCGGCTCGACGGCGCGCGAGCGGAACCAGACCGAATACCTCCAGGGTGCGATCGTGTCCCTCGAACCATCGAGTGGGCAGATCATCGCCCTCGTGGGCGGACGCGACTTCAACGATTCGAACTTCAATCGGGCGGTCCAAGCGGCGCGCCAGCCGGGCTCGGCGTTCAAGCCCTTCATCTATACGGCGGCGATCGACAACGGGTTCTCTCCGACGGACATCATTCTCGACACGCCGGTCTCCTTCAACGCGGGGAACGGCCAGGAATGGTCGCCGCAGAACTACGACAAGAAATACCGCGGGCCGGTCACCCTGCGGAGCGCGCTCGCGAATTCGGTCAACGTCCCGGCGGCGAAACTCCTGCAAAAACTGGGGACGTCGGTTGTGACGTCCTATGCCAAGCGCATGGGGATCAAGAGCAGGCTCCTGCCCGACCTCTCCCTGGCACTCGGCACGTCGGAGGTGAACCTGCTCGAGCTGACCTCCGCCTACGGTGTGTTCGCGAACCAAGGCGTGCGGGTGTCGCCCATCTACATCCTCAGCGTCGAGGACAAGAACGGAAAGGTCCTCGAGCAGTCCCGGGCGGTCGCCGAGGAGGTCCTGAGCCCCGAAACGGCCCTCACGATGACGAGCATGATGGAGAGCGTGCTCGAGAACGGTACGGCGGCTTCGGCTCGCGCGCTCGGCTTCACGGCGCCGGCGGCGGGAAAGACCGGGACGACGGACGACTATACCGATGCCTGGTTCGTAGGCTACGTGCCCGGCGCCGTCACGGGCGTGTGGGTGGGCTTCGACCGCAAGCAGAAGATCGGCCCTGGCATGACGGGGGCAGCCGCGGCCCTTCCGATCTGGGTGGACGTGATGCTCGCCGCGACGAAGGGTCGCCCGGCGCAGGATTTCCCCGTGCCGAGCGGCGTTGTCAGCCGGCTGATCTGCGTCGAGACGGGCCTGCTGGCCAACCCGGCGTGCCCGAGCACCGAGATCGAGCTATTCCGGGAAGGGAGCGAGCCGACAGGCTACTGCAACGTGCACACGGGAACGGCGAAGCCTCAGCAGGAGACTCCCGACTTCCACGAGACGGATACCGAGGCCCCGCCCGACGAGCGTTTGAGGCTCTAGGCCGGAGTTTGCCCGCAGCACGGCCCTGACGCCCGGGCCCCGGCCTTGGGCCCGCATCAGCGCCCCAGATCCTCGATCACGAGAGGACTCACGATTGGAGGCTCCTCCGCGATCTGGTAGGAGTCTCTGGCTTTTTCCGCCCAATCGGGAGCGTCTCGACGAGCCTCGATGATCGCAAGCGTCTCGCCGGCGGCCACCTTGTCCCCAGCCTTGCGTAGGAGCCTGATTCCCACGCCGTGATCGATCTTGTCCTCCATCAACTCCCTCCCTCCACCCATCGCGACGAGGAGCAGCCCCAGGGCGCGCGAGTCGATCCCGCCGACGAAGCCGGCGCGCTCCGCGCGCACCTGCGTTTCAACGGGAGCCCGCGGTAGAATCGAGGGATTGACGGTGACCCGAGGATCACCCCCCTGCGCCTGGATCATGGCCTCGGCCCGCTGAACGGCGCCGCCCGAGTCGAGCGCACGATCCATGCGGGCCAGAGCTTCGTGCACCTCCCGCGCCACGCCACCGAGGACGAGCATCGCCGCGCCCAGGACCCTGGATAGCTCGGTCACGTCGGGAGGACCCTCCCCTCGGAGGATCGTGAGCGCCTCCGCCGTTTCGCTCGCGTTCCCGATCGTGAGTCCGAGCGGCTGGTCCATCGCGGTGATGATCGCGCGCGCTTTGCGACCCAGCCCGCCGGCGATCGCCACGAGCTCCTGGGCCAGGCCCTTCGCGGCCTCCGGCGTCTCCATGATCGCGCCGCGGCCGCACTTCACATCGAACACGATGCCGGACGCTCCCGCCGCGAGCTTCTTGCTCAAGATGCTCGCGACGATGAGGGGCCGGCTCTCGACGGTCGCTGTCACGTCGCGCAAGGCGTAGAGCTTTCCGTCCGCGGGGGCCAGATCCCCGCTCTGCCCGGCAATGACGACGCCGATCCGCCGCACCTGGGCGGAGAACTCATCGGCGCTCAGGCCGGTGCGGAACCCGGGAATCGCCTCGAGCTTGTCCCGTGTCCCTCCTGTATGCCCGAGCCCGCGCCCTACGATCATGGGGACGGCGGCTCCGCAGGCCGCGACCCAAGGCGCCAGCGCGATCGAGACCTTGTCACCGACCCCGCCGGTCGAATGCTTGTCGACGGTAGGCCGGCCGATCCCGTTCCATTCCAATACCCGGCCGGAGTGGAGCATCGCGTCGGTGAGGGCGACCGTCTCGCCGCGATCCATGCCTCGGATCGTGATCGCCATCAGCAGGGCCGCGGATTCGTAGTCGGGAATCGATCCATCGGCCACCCCGCGGATCCAGCGCCCGATCGTTTCGCGGGAGAGCGCGCCGCCGTCGCGCTTGGCGCGGATCACGTCTCTCACAGGGAGGCCATTCCCCTCAGGGCTTGCGACGGAAATCGGTGAAGGGGCGCGGCATCAAATCGGCCAGAGGGAGCTCTTCGGGGGATCCGTCGGCGCGCTCCATCACGAGGGTGAGACCGGGCGCGTGCTCGAGGAGAACCTGCCTGCACGCGCCGCACGGAAGCACGGGGCGCATCGTCTCCGAGACCACGGCAAGCCTCTTGAATCCCGAAGCGCCCCGAGAGAGAGCTCCGAAGAGCGCGTTCCGCTCGGCGCAGATCGAGAGCCCGTAGCTCACGCTCTCGACGTTCACCCCCGGGTGGATCGCGGCACCCGCATCCTCGAGGAGCGCGGCGACGCGGAACCGAGAGTGGGGCGCGACGCTCCGCTCGAGCAGTGCCCTCGCCTGTCGCAGCAGTTCGGCAGGTGTGAGGGCGGCAGGCGGGCGCCCGGCCACCCTAGGCCCCGGGCTGCCGGGTCTGCGTGGGTGTGACAAGGGTGAGTTTGGCGAACCGGACCGCGAGCTTTCGCTTCGACTTATCGTCGAACGAGACCAGCACGGATGCCTTCTCGCCTTGACCCTTCGTTTCCAACACGAGCCCCACGCCGAACTCCGGGTGCTGGACCTTGTCTCCGACTTGATAATCGCGCTGATTCATCGTGACCTCATGCTTGCTGCCCTACCCGGATGACGGAATGCGGCTGCTCTTATACTGCACTTTCCGGGTGCGCCGCGCCCCCGTCGTTTCGAGGGTTTCCGACTCATGGCGTTCTCCGACCAGGGTGAGAACCTTGGCCGGCTGTCCTTCGCGCAGGAAGATTCGCACGACCCGCTTCCCCATGCTGCAGAGGATCTCGTAGGGGAGCGTCTGGGCGCGCTCCGCAACCTCCTCGAGGCTCACCCTCGATCCTCCCTGCTCGCCGAAAAGGACCGCCTCATCCCCAAGGGCCACGTCGGGGATCTCGGTCGCATCCACCATGGTGAGATCCATCGTCACGCGCCCGACGATCGGGGCGCGCCTGCCACGGATCAGAACTTCGCCCCTGTTCGAAAGAAGCCAGGGCAGACCGTGGCCGTACCCCACCGGGAGCACCCCGACGCGCGTGGCGCGTTTCGCCTGATAGGTTCGCCCGTAGCTTATGAAACGGCCCGCCGGAACCGAGCGAAGCTGGACGACGCGCGATTTGAAGGACATGACCCCTTCGACCTCGATCGCGGTGGGCACGCGATTGCTGGGATAATAACCATACGCTAGGATCCCCGGCCGGACCATGTCGAGCCTGGACTGCGGAAGGCTCAGGATTCCCGCGCTATTCGCCGCGTGCCGGATCGGGACCTCGATCTTCTTCCGCGCGAGGGAGTCGAGGATTTCGTGGAAGCGCCGAAGCTGCTCTTCGGCGAAGTAGGTGTTCCCGGAATCCGCATCCGGGAAATGAGTGAAGACCCCTTCGAGCTTCAGATTCCGCATCGCGACGATGCGCTGCAGGAACTCGAGCGCGTCCCCGTCGGACACCCCCGTACGCCCCATGCCCGTATCCACTTCGACGTGGATCCGCGAAATCACCTCGTGCGCGACGCACCGGCGCGACAGGAGCTCCGCAAATTCCAGGCTCGACACGCACGGGGTGAGACGGTGCTCGATGATCTCGTCGACTTCGGAAAGAAGCGAGGGGCTCAGGATCACGATCGGGGTGCTGAGCCCCGCCGAGCGAAGCTCGATCCCCTCGTGCAGCGTGGCCACGCCCAGCATCGAGACGCCGGCATCCATGGCCGCGCGGGAGATCTCGATCGCGCCGTGGCCATAGGCGTCGGCCTTGACGACAAGCAGAATCTTGCAGTCCGGACCGATCGCGGCGCGGATCGCCGCGATGTTCCGACCGAATCGATCGAGGTCTACTTCGGCCCAGGTGGGAAATTCCATAGGATGTCGCTGGATGCCCAGCGTGTCACGAGTACCACAGGGCGTGTGGCGACGCAAGCGGTGGTGCCGTGGACACCGACGATCCGTGCCACTACACTTCGCGCGTGAACCCCATTCACTCTAATCCTCCCCCGGCGATCGGCCGAGAGGAATTCGCGGCCGCGGCGGCGGACCTGCTCGATCTGGTGCGCCACCTTTCGGGCCCGGATGGGTGCCCTTGGGACCGCGAGCAGACGTCGAAGTCGCTCTCGCCCTACCTGGTCGAGGAAGCGCACGAGATCGGAGAGGCGATCGCGCGCGGCGACCGCGCCGCGACCCGCGAGGAGCTGGGGGATCTCCTGTTCCTCGTTGTTTTTCTCGCGGTCACGGTGGAGCGGGAGGACGGCTCCAAGCCCGCGGAGGTGATTCGCCAGATCATCGCGAAGATGATCGCGCGGCACCCGCACGTCTTCGGGGAGCGCCGCGACCTCGACGCTCAGGGTGTCCTGCGACAATGGGAAGAAGGGAAACAGCGTGAGGCGGGACACGGCTCGCTCCTTGGAAGGAGTCCCGAGCGGCTGCCCGCCCTCCTTCAAGCATATCGGGTTCAGGAGAAGGCGGCTTCGGTCGGCTTCGATTGGCAAGACGTGGAAGGCGTCCTCGCGAAAGTTCGCGAGGAAATCGAGGAGACGGAGCGCGCGATCCGGTCCGGGCCCCAAGAGCGCGTGGCAGAGGAGATCGGTGATCTGCTCTTCGCCGCCGTCAATCTGGCGCGCTTCGTCAAGTCGGATCCTGAAGCGCACCTGCTCCTCGCCGTAGGCAAGTTCCGAAGGCGTTTCGATCGCGTGCTGGAGCTTCTACGCGAGCAGGGACGCTCGCCCCAAGAAGCGGGTCTGCCTGAGCTGGACCGGCTCTGGGAGGCGGTGAAGCGCGAGGAGGAGGCCGGGAAGGGCGAAGCGCGAGGAAGGTGAGGAGCGGAGCGGGCGGGCCTAAGGCGACCCCTCCGGCTTTGCGGGTTCCCCCTCGCCTCGCTCGCTTTCCGAAACGTAGTTGAGGCGAAGCTCGGTCAAGACGTGGTTCAGGAAACGCGCCTCTTGGCCGGTCAGGTTGCCTGCGGTCCTCGTTTTCAGCATCTCGAGCATTTCGATCGAGAGCTTCGCCTGCGCCATGTCCCGTTCGATCTTCTCCGTGAACGGGTTCATCACCTTACCCATCTGCTGCATGGCGGCAGCCTGAAAAGACTGCACGAGACCCAGAAAAAGATCTCCCTCGCTGATCGGTCCTTGCTCTGCGTCTTTTGTCTCGTTCAAAGGAAGCGCTCCCGTCCGCGAGGCGCACACGCGCCACCGCTCAGCGAATCCGTTCCGCGATCACCATGGTCAAGTACGAGGTCTCCCGGGCCGCGAGCAACACCGGGTGGTCGCGACTCTGCCCCATGACGTCCACGAGACGGAGCTCGGTGCGCGCGTGCTTCGCCGCGGCGCGAAGGATTTCCATGAACGCGACCGCATCCACATGGTGCGAGCACGTCGCCGTGGCGAGCGTGCCGCCCGGCTTGAGCAGCCGGATCGCGGCCGCGTTGATTCCGACGTACTTCCGTGCCCCTTCCGCGAGCGCCTTTCTGCTTCGCACGAACGCCGGTGGATCAAGAACGATCATATCAAACCGCGCCCCCTCCCGCTCGAAGCTCTCGAGCGCCCGTTCCACCTCCTCGACCCGGAACTCGATCGCCCGGCCGGGGGCGTTGCGCGCGGCATTCATCCGCGCCCGCTCGATCGCCGGCGCGGAGCTGTCGATCCCCAGGACCGAAGACGCTCCGGCCATGCAGCATTGAATCGAGAATATCCCGGTGTAGCAGAAGAGATCCAGGACCTGCCGGGCCGGCGCCTCCCGCGCCACGCGCTTTCTGTTCTCGCGTTGATCCAGAAACTCGCCCGTCTTCTGGCCCCGGCGTAGATCGCTCTGGAGCACGAACCCCTCGTAGGGAACCTCGACCAGCTCGGGGATCTTTCCCCGCTCGAGCGGCTCCAGAAGTGGGAGGCCCTCCAGGGTGCGCGCATGGGAATCCCTGCGACACAAGATCCCCTGCGGCGCCAGAATCTCGTGCAGAAGGTCCAGGATCCATTCGATCCGCCGTTCGATCCCGGCGCTCAGGCTCTGGACGCAGAGGTAGTCTCCGTACCGATCGACGACGAGCCCCGGGAGGTAGTCCCCCTCGCCGTACACGAGACGGTACGTGACTTCGACCGGCAGGATGCGACCACGGAGCGCCAGCGCCGCCTCGATCCGGTCCCGGACGAGATCCGCATCGATCGGGCGGACGTGGCGTGCGTAGAGTCGAACGGCGATCAGCGAGTGCGGGTTGTAAAGACCGACTCCGACAGGGACGCCGCGGTGATCCTGTACGACCACCTCGGCACCGGGTTCGACGCCGTTCTCGATCGATTCGATTTCGTTGCTGAAGACCCAGGGGTGCCCCGAACGAAGCCTGCGATCTTGATTCTTCCCCAGTCGGACGACCGGCATGGGCGGCTCAGCGATGGGAACCTCGTCGGGACTTGCGCGGCGGCTCTCCCGGCGAGAGCCCCAGATAGCCGATCATCTTATTGGCGAGCTTCGCGGCGAAAAAATCGGACGCCGGCTGGCCGGGTATGGGGTTGAGCTCGACGATGTCGCACCCGACGACCTGCCGTCGCTCGCAGACGGCCCGCAGAAGCCTGAGCCCCTCCTCCCAGGTCAGGCCTCCCGGCTCGGGGGTTCCCACCCCGGGCACATAGGCGGGATCGAACGCGTCGAGATCGATCGTCACGTACACCGGATTTCGAAGCTTGGCCATGATCGCATCCACCGGCAGGCCCCTCTCGCGAATCTCGCGCGCGAGAAAGACCGGCGCCCTCTCGGCGTGCACGTAATCGGCCTCTTCGCGTGAGACGCTTCGGATCCCGACCGCCACGGTGGGCACCTTGAGCTCGCGGATCCGGCGCATGACGCTCGCGTGGCTCAGCTTCGTTCCCTGGTATTCCGCTCGCAGGTCCAGATGGGCGTCGAGCTGAAGCACCGATAGCTCCGGATAGCGGTCCCGAAGCGCGCGCACCGGCGCGATCGTGAGCGAGTGTTCGCCGCCCAGCGCGAAGGGGATGATGCCGGCGTTGACGAGCTGCGCGGCAACGCCCTCGAGCCGGTCCAGCCCCGCGGCGAGGTTCGTGGGCTCCACCTCGATCTCGCGGAGTGTGGTGATCCCGATCCGATAGCACTCGGTGTCGAGTTCCTCGTCGTAGAATTCGACCTGGCGGGACGCCTCGAGGATCGCCCGGGGTCCGAACCGCGTCCCGGGCATGTAGCTCGTCGTCTGATCGAAGGGTGCGGGGATGAAAGCGACACGAGCCCGGCTAGGAGGGCACTCAGCCGGGCTCAAGCCTAGAAAAAGAATGGGTGCGGGAGCTTCAAGCCGCGCGCGCTTCAGATGTCCTCGTCTTCCTCGTCGCTCTCCTCCTCCTCGTCCTCAGCGTGTTCCTCTTCGTCTTCCAGATCCTCCTCGTCTTCCTCGTCTTCAAATTCCTCGTCCTGGTCCTCGAGTTCCTCCTCTTCCTCGCCATCGTACATGCGGCCGATCGGATCCTCTTCCCACTCTTCCGAGCGGCGTTGCGCGGAACCGCGGAATTCTCGCTCCGGGCTGGAGCCTTTGCGTTTCATTTCGAGATCCTCTCACAAGCTGGTGGACAAGGCCGCTACCGGCGAACCGGGAAAAACCGCGGACGGGAAATTACGGAGGCGCCTATTTCCCGTCAACGGAAAAAGCATGACTCCGCTTGGATTCAAGGAGCAACAAGTAATCGATGATGAAGAGCGGGGAGACGCAGAATTCCGGGCCTGCGGAGCGGGCGGGGTCTAAGGCGCTGCGGAATAGCGCGCTAGGTCCCTGGACGGGCAAAAATGGCGGGGCCGACGGGACTCGAACCCGCGACCTCCTGCGTGACAGGCATGAGCGGCAGTTGTCAGACTTGAGGTTACAGCCGTGGAGTGGTCCCGGTTTCATTGCTCACTTAGGGAGCTAGGTTGTAGCACTGCCCGGTACGCGGCCGGGCTCCGCATGCCGAGCGCCGAATGCGGCGCTCGCGTGTTGTAGTCCTCGATCCACTCCGTGAGCAGCAAGAGCACGGACTCTGCGTCGCGAAGATCCGAGCCCGCCACGTAATCGCGCTTCAGCGTCTTCACGAACGCCTCGGCCAGGCCGTTGCTCTGGGGGCTGTACGCCGGCGTCGTGATCGGCTCAAAGCCGAGCTCGTGGGCATAGAACACACTCTCGATGGCCGTGTATTGGGGCCCGTTGTCCGAAAGCCACTGCACAGGGTGTGGCGTCTTCATCGCCGCCTCGCCGAATCGCTTCCAGAGGGAGCGCTCCATCAGCGCGCGGATATCGGCTCCCTTGAGCGAGCGCGGCGCCGCCACATGGGCCAACACCTCGCGGTCGTGGCAGTCGATCACGAACGCCACCGACACCACCTCGCCGCTCCAGCAGGGAATGAGGAAAATGTCGGAGCACCAGCGCTGGTTCGACACCGGCTGCTGTACCTGGCCCAGATGGGGACGGCCGTGACGGCGATGAACGCGCGGGGCGAGCATCAGTCCATTCATCCGCATGATCCGGCGGATCCGATGACGGCCGTACCTCGTCCGGCAAGCCTCGTTCACCATCACCCGGGTCCGCCGAGTGCCGTAGCTCGCGCGGCTGTTCGTCACCGAGCGGATCTGCCGAAGCACCGTTTCGTCCTCGGCCCGCCGATAAAACCCCTTGGGCCGCGGCTTGGGCACGTGATAGGCCGTTCGCCGCGCCATCTCAAGGGTGCGGCAGATCGCCGTCACCGGAAGACCCGTCAACGACCGGACCCTTTGCGCAGCGAGGGACTTTTTTTTAGAACCTCCTGGGCCGCGCGGAGGATCTCCACCTCCATCGTCTTCCGCCCCAGGGCCCGCTCGAGCTCGCGGATCTTGGCCTGCGCCGCCTGAAGCTCACTCGCAGGCACCACGTCCTCGTTCGCCTTGACCGCCGTCGCCGCGCCGGACTCGTACCGCCGCTTCCAATTCCGCACGATGGTCGGGCTGATGTCGAATTCCCGGCTCAACTCCGCGATCGTCTTCTCGCCCTTCAGGAGCTGCTGCACGACCTCACGCTTGAATTCAGCGGAGAAAATGCGCCGCCCATCGGCCTTCCGTGGAAACTCTGGCCTTACCCGGGTTTCCTTGACACCCGATTAAGCTGAGCTCGTGGCCTTCTCGAAGTCCACGGGACTCAGGTACCCCAGCGTCGAGTGCCGGCGCCGGGAATTGTAGAACCGCTCGATGTAATCGAACACGTCCGCCCG
>DASXTQ010000011.1:0-6062 GCA_036505295.1 Candidatus Eiseniibacteriota bacterium | reverse complement strand
CCGGAAGACCGGGGATTTGAAGCGCGCATTCGAGGCGTACCAGAAATGTCTCTCCATTGAGCCCGAATACGCGGAAGCTCACGAATATCTGGGCGAGGCGTATCTCATGAGCGGCGACCGCGCGAAGGCGAAAGAGCAGCTCGCGTGGCTCATCTCCCGCAAGTCGGGGGAGGCGGACGAGCTCGCGGAGAAGATCGAGGCGTTCGACAAGGGCGGCGCCGAGGCGGTGGAGAAAGCGTCGGCCGCCGAGAAGCAGGAAGGAACGGAGAAGGAAGAAGGGACGAAGAAGGAAGAAGGGAAAGCGAAGGAGGAGAAGGTCGAAAAGTAGGGCGCGGCAGCGCCCGTTCACGCGGGATGAAAAGATCAGGGGCCGGTCTCTCGACCGGCCCCTTTCGTTTCACGTCGGACCGTGGCGGTCCGGACGGCGCTACTTCAGCGGAGAAATCCGGCGCACATCCACCGGTCTTCCATCTACCCGAAGCTGCAGCATGTAGATTCCGCTCGCGAGGCGGTCGCCGTCGAGCTCGAACCGGTAGGCTCCCTGGGAGAGTCTGCTGTTCACGATCGTCGCGACCGTCCGGCCCTGGATGTCGTACACACGGACCAGGGCGTGTCCTTCACGCGGCATCGAGAACTCGATCTTGGTGCGCGGATTGAACGGATTGGGGACCGCGCGGAGCCCGAAGGCCTCGGCGCCCCCCTTCGCAGCCTGGAACGAGCCGCTCTGGTTCGCGAACCGTGCGGAGCCGATGAGGGGGCGGTAGGTGGACATCATGAAGTCGGCCCGCGCATCCTGCCCCGTGGTGAAATTGTTGTAGCAAATGTCCGTCGAGTAATCCATGTAGTTGTGGATCGGATCCAGCCCCGCCTCGGGGCAGGTGTCCTTGCCCGACGGACAGCCGGAGGTCGCCGTCCCTTCGCCCGGCGTGTCGCACACGAGGTCGCCCGCGCCGGAGCAGTTCCCGCCGTCGCAGCCGCCCTGGAAGGTGTGATAGAGCCCGACCCAGTGACCGACCTCGTGGGATGCCGTCCCGCCCAGGTTATACGGCGAGATGTAGCCGCCCGGCACGGAGCCGTAGTGGACCACGACGCCGTCGAGCTTGCCGTTCGCCTGCAGATCCCAGGGGAACGTGGACCAGCCGAGGAGGTTCTGTCCCGGCTTGCAGGTGTAGAGGTTGAGCGAGGCGTTCTGGTTGATCGCGAGCGCGTTCTTCGCCTGCGATTCCGCCGCGGTTCCCGGGGTCATGCGGAACCACTTGTTGTTGGCGGTACGGTCCACGCTCGCGAGCACAAAGGTGTAGCCGGTGTTCTTGGCGCCGGGCACCGGGTTTCCGTTGTAATCCTGACCCGCGTAGTTGCGGTTGAGCACCGTGATCTGGTCCTGGAGCTGCGAGAGCGGAACGTCGCCTTCGCCGGACCTCGAGCGGATCACGTGGAAGTGCACGTTGATCACCCCGCCCGCCGCAATCCGATTCTCCGAGATCCACAGGTCGATTTGCTGTTTGTCGGGGGCGTTCTTGGGATTCCCACGATCGACGGTCGCGCATCGGAAAACGGTTTCACCGTTGTCGGCCAGTTGGCGAGCGTCCGTCAAAGTTTGGCCGACATCTGGCTCTCCCGCTGCGGCAACGCTGAGCCCGAAGAGACAGGAGAGCGCGACCGCGGCCAGAGCCACAAGCATGAGACGACTCCGATTCATTGGACCTCCGTGGTTCGATGATACGTTGGCGACGAGGGGGAATCGGAACGAGGAGCAACTACGAGGGGGATCGCGCCCGGACGCCCACGACATCTCGCGGCAGGACGAACTGCAACAAGGAGCACTCGTTATTAGGGGGGTCAACGAGCGTTTCTCCTAGGTTGAAGGAAGCGCGCTGGAGCTTCCTAGCCCGTCTCGCTCTCTTGGGGCCGGGTCATTCGGAGCGAGGCGGGATTTTACCACGATCCGTGGCCTCGGTCAATCGGTCATTGAGTCGCGTGCTATCATCCCAGCCATGATCGGGACGATGCTGGGGCGGTATCGCATACTGGAGGCGCTCGGGAGGGGGGGCATGGGCGAGGTCTACATCGCTGAGGACCCGATGCTCGCCCGGAAGCTCGCGATCAAGGTCCTGCCGCGCGAATTCGCCCTCGATCCCGAGCGGCGCACGCGCCTCCTCCACGAGGCGCGCGCCGCCTCCGCGTTGAATCATCCCAACATCATCACCGTCCATGACCTCGGAGAGTCCGAAGGGGCCCTGTTCGTTGCCGTGGAGCTCGTGGACGGCGCCACGCTCAGGGAATGGGCGGCGTCGGCGCCGCGCACTCCGGCGGATATCCTTCGCGTCGCGCGGCAGGCAACGCAAGCGCTCGCGCTCGCTCACGGGGCGGGGCTCGTGCACCGGGACCTGAAGCCCGAGAACCTCATGGTGCGACGCGACGGGCTGCTCAAGATTCTCGACTTCGGGCTCGCCAGGAGCGTGTCCCCTGGTAGCATCGCCCAAACCACGACCCTCCCGGGGACTGTCATGGGCACGGCCCCTTACATGTCTCCGGAGCAGGTGCTGGGGCAGCCGGCCGGTCCGGCCAGCGACATCTTCTCGACCGGTACGATTCTCTACGAGCTGTTCACCGGGAAGCACCCGTTCGCGGCCGACTCGCCTGTCGAAACGATGCACCGGATCCTGCACGAGACACCGGAGCTTCCCTCGCGGGTCAACCTCTCCCTGACGCCGGAGTTTGACTTTGTGCTGGGGAAGGCGCTCTCGAAAGATCCACGGCGCCGGCATTCCAGCATGACGGACCTGGACGTGGATCTGGAGACGCTCGAGTGCGGATGCGGGCCCTCGCCGGACCTCGCTGAAGGCGGGCACAAATCGCCCGAACCACGCACGATCGCCGTCCTCCCGTTCAAGAATATCGGAGGCGATCATGAGTTGAGCTACCTGGGCATGGGGCTCGCGGATGCCGTGATCACCCGCCTCTCCCACTCGCCGGATCTCATCGTGCGCACGACGAGCTCGATCCTCGCATACGAGAACAAGCCCACCGATCCACGACGGGTGGGGCAGGAGCTGGACGCTACCGCCGTGCTCGACGCTTCATTCCAGCGCGCGGGCGACCGCTTCCGGGCGACCGCACGGCTGGTGGAGTCGTCGACGGGGCGGCCGCTCTGGGCCGGGAAGGTGGACGTGCGCTGCGACGACATCTTCGACGTGCAGGACCAGGTCGCGGGCGGGATCGCCGAGGCCCTCACGGCGCGGCTCTCATCCGGGCGCGCCCGCCGAGGTGCCGCCTTCACGCCATCGCCCGAGGCATACGTCCTCTTCATGCGCGGGAATGAATCATTCCGGGTATTCACGGATGAGTCGGTCCACGATTCCATCCAGGCCCACGAGAAGGCGGTGGAGCTCGAGCCCAGGTGGGCGCAGGCCTGGATCGCGCTCGCTGAGAGGTACCACGGCATACTCGACGGCGGCTTCGATCCCGATCCCGCGTGGTACGAGAAAGAGGAGCGGGCTCTCGTTCGGGCGCAGGAGCTGGATCCAGACCTTCCGGAATTGCAATTCAGGTGGGGTGCCCTGCACCTCGTGCGCGGAAGAAAGCGGGAGGCCTACCGCGCCCTCAGCAGTGCGCTTGCCGCGATGCCCAACTTCGCTTTGGTCCATCATTACTTCGCCTACCTCTTCCGGCTCTGTGACATGCTGGACGAGGCGTTCCAGGCGGATTTCAGGGCAATCGAGCTCGATCCCAACGTCGTCTGGGGTTACGCGGCCATCGCACAGATAGAAGCCCTTCGCAGCGGTGCCGACGCGGGTCTGCAGTGGATCGAGAAGGGCTTCATGCGACTCGGGGAGAGCGCCAGAAGCCCGCGGACTCGAGTCACTGTCTTGCTCTGGGGTGGGCGGACTCAGGAGGCGACGGAGTTGGCGGAGCAAGTCCTTTCGGGCGGGACCCCGATCCAAGGTCTCAGCGTTCCGATCTGGCTGGCGTACGCTCTCTCCAGCAAACCCGCGCCGGAGGTCCTGAGCAACATGGTCAAGGAAGGTGAGGCCTGGGCGAAGGTGGATATGGATGCTGCTTTGGGCTCCGCTACCTACTACGCGATCGTCGGTGACCGCGACCTCGCCTTCCGCCAGCTGGAGAGGGCGGTCGAGCTGGGGAACGACATGCTACGCCTTTACGAGATGCCGATGCTCGGGAGTCTCCATGAGGACCCGCGCTGGACGCCGTTCATCGAGGGCGTGCGCCGTCGCGTCGGCGAGTACCGGCGAGAGTTTCGCTGGCCTCCTACGTGAAAACGAGACGGGGACCGCGTTACCGCGATCCCCGGTCCTAACCCCCCGCCTTCCCTGGCAAGGTATGCTCCCGGCGCTTTTTTCACCGCGCCGGGAATGGCATACCGGTGATATCGGTAGGGCCATCGACGAACATGAGGCGAAATGGATGGGCAGGATCGGGGACCGGGGGATGCCGTGACCCGTGCGAGCGAGGCTCTGGGCCTATTCCTTCGGCACTAAGCGCTGCTGCGTCTTCTCGCGCCGGAGCACTTCCTTGTTCAGGACCTTGAACTCGACCCGTCGGTTCTTGGCGCGACCCAGCTCGGTCTTGTTATCCGCGATGGGGCGCGAGAGGCCGTACCCGACGGCCGTGAACTGGTCGGGATCCAATTCGAGGAACTTGTTCGTGATATACGCGAGCACCGCCTGGGCACGTGCCTTGCTTAGCTTGAGATTTCTCGCTGCCGTGCCGCGCGAATCGGTATGGCCCCCGATCTCGATCCTGAGATCGGGCCACCGTATAAGGATATTCCCAACCTCGTCGAGTATCGCGCGCGATTCCGGCCTGATTTCTGCTTTGCCCGTCGCGAAATTGATGTCCTGAAGACGGATCATCCCGGTTTCAAGTAGCTGAGTCTCTTTCTCGCTCACGACGATCGGACAACCTGCCCGATCCACCTTGGCGGTCGCGGGCGTATCCGGGCACTCGTCCAGCCCGTCGCAGACACCATCCTGGTCGGCGTCGGTCGGACACCCGTTGGCGTTCACGAGGCATCCCTTCGGGGTGCCGGGGCACTGGTCGATGCCGTCGTAGACCTTGTCCTCGTCGGAATCGACCGGACAGCCGGCAGCATCCACGGTCGCTCCGGCAGGGGTGTCCGCGCACCGGTCGAGTCCGTCGGCGACGCCGTCCTTGTCGCTGTCGACGGGGCAGCCGCGCGCATCCACGACCGCGCCCTGGGGCGTGCCGTTGCAAGCGTCGATTCCATCGAAGACCCCGTCGTTGTCGCTGTCGAACCCGCAACCCGACGCGTCCACCCGCGCGCCCACAGGCGTCCCGGGGCAGCGATCCACCTTGTCCGGAACCCCGTCACGATCCTCGTCTTTCGGTGTGCCGCCAAAGGAGAAGGAAATGCCCGCGAACGTCTCAGGGTGGTGGCGGTATGCCTCCGGACCGGTCGGATGGATGAGAACCTTGTACGTCAGATCCCGCCCCTCGATGCGGAACGATGTCCTTTCGCTCATGGCGAAACGGAAGCCCAGGCCGCCGCCGAAATCGAGGCGTTTGACACCGCCCGTCGTACCGATTCTATGGAAATAGGCGAACCCCGCCCCCGCCGTCAGATACGGGGAGATCGTGCGATCGCTCGCCGCGAACCACGTGAGATTTCCGTCGATGTGCGAGACGCTGAGCGAGGAAACGCCCGGCTTGATGCCGGGCGACTTGATGTAGGTCCCGTGGGCCTCGAGGGCCCAATTGGGGGACAAACGAGCGCCCAGAATCGCACCGAATTCCGGGCGGGAGGGTTTCACGAGAAACTCGTTGGGGAGCCAGACGACCCCGCCGCCAGGAACGATCCAGACGGCTCCTTGCTCAGCGGCGGCCGTGCAGGGGATATGGCAAAGGAGGGCGAGGGAGAGAAGCAGAGCGCGCGAAACCACGCCGCGCCTTACGATGATCATCTGGGGTGAGCCATCCTTGGTATACCCCCGTTCGACAGTCGCAGGAGCCTACGAGAAGCGACCCACACCCGCAAGCAGGTTTTCGGCGCCGTTGACCTTGCGTGCGCCCCGTGCCAAATT
>DASXTQ010000010.1:0-8594 GCA_036505295.1 Candidatus Eiseniibacteriota bacterium | reverse complement strand
CGCGATGTCCACCCAATCCGAGCCCTCTTCCCTGCGTTGCACGATCCCCAGGAGCGCGCTCTCCCCGCCGGGCACGATCCACCGGAGCCGCACCACGCCCTGCGACGCGTCGGCCACGTCCAGGAACACGGAGACCGCGGTCGGAGCGCACGGGGCGCACCAACGAAAAGACCACGAATCGTTGAGGCGTACGCCGCCGTTGTTTCCTCCGTAGATGACCATCTGGTCCGAGCTGGGATCATAGACCGCCGCGTGTGCAACGCGCGCCGGCGGCACGTTCCCCGTGGGCGCCGCTTGAGCCCACGTTGGCGAGCCGGAAAGCGAGAGAGCCCAGGCATCGCCAAGGGTGCCGGTCGCATCCCCGCCGCCGTAGACGAGGATTCGGTCCCGCGTCGAGTCATACACCATCGACATGCCTAGACGCGCGCTCGGGAGCGGATCCGGAGGGGGTATCTGGGACCAGGCGAGGGTCCCCGATAGCGAAAGGGACCACGTGTCGTTGAAGTAGGTAGCGGTGGGGAAGAACTGGTGCCCCCCAAACAGCACCATCGAGTTGAGAGCGGGATCGTAGATTGCTCGGTGGTAGTCCCGCGCCCCTGGGCCAGCGCCCGCAGGAGTCAACTGGGTCCAGGCAGGCGCCCCGGATAGCGACAGGCCCCACAGATCGTCGAGAGAAGTAAACCCGTCGAAGCCGCCATACACGAGCATCCGGTCACTAACCGGATCGTAGATCGCGGAGTGAAGGCCCCTGATGGGGATGGGTCCGCCAGTGGGGAAAATCTGGGTCCATTGTGGCGTTCCCGACAGGGCGAGCGCCCAGACATCGTTCGAGTAATGGCTCCCGGAGGAGGAAGTGCCCCCGAAGATGATCATCCGATCCCGTATCGGGTCGTAGGTTGCAGAGCTGAGACTCCGTCCAGGGGGAGGCCCGCCTGACGGGGACAGCTCTACCCAGGTGGGAGGTTCCGAGAGGGACAGGACCCACGTGTCGTTCAGGAGCACTACCCCGGGCGCCGCCGCCCCACCAAAGATGATCAGCCGGTTCCGAACCGGGTCGAGGACATAGCTGAATGCGATCCTGACAGGGGGCGCGGTCGGAGGCAAAAGCTCCGTCCACCAGGACGAATCGGCTGCCGACGCCGCGGAGAATTGGCTCGTTGCGGCGCGACTTCGGACGAGCGAGCCAGCCGACGCTCCGGGGTGGGCCACAACAATCGAAACGAAAAGGATGAGGATCTCGAGAAGCTGGATGCGGGGGGAACGGTGGTGCGAGAGAACTCTACGAGTCACGGAAGCCTCCCCTCTGCGCTCCCCGTGGGGCCGGGGTGTGCGGTTTGTGAGAGGGAGACTAGTCCGGAAGCTAGCACGTCATTCGCAGCTCACAGGCAAAAAATCTTGGTGACGCCCGGAACTTTTTCGCATCTAAATTAGTAAGTACATACAAACTCATGTATGTGCCTATGTCCATTGAGGATCCCATCGTGGCCTTGAACCCGAAAAATAGACCATCGCCCTGGCCAAGACCGAGATTAAAGGCCACGGATCGGCGCTCTCAGATCCTGGCCGCAGCCCTCGAGGTCTTCGCGGAGCAAGGGTTCCATGGGACCCCCACCCGGGAGCTGGCCCGGCGCGCCGGCGTGAGCGAAGCGCTCGTTTTCCAGCACTTCCCAACGAAAGAAGACCTCATCCGAGCCATCATCGAGCACGTGGGGTTCGAGGAGCGGATCCAGTTCATGGAGTCTCATCTCGCTCACATGCCGCCCCGTCAGGCGTTGAAGGCGATTGCCGAGCATCTGCTGACCAACCTCCGTGAGCGTCCGGACCTCTTTCGGGTCGTCTTCTTCGGAATCATGGAAACGCCGCACCTCGCCCGCGAGTTCTATCAGAAGTTTCTCTCACGCCTGCTTGCGCTCGAGACGCGCCTCTTCGAGCGCGCCTTCACGGAGAGAGCGGACAGTCTCCCCGCCGCCCGCGTGGACCCGGCTGTCGTCGCGCGGTCCTTTCACGGTTCCTTGATTTTCTACAACCTGGCCGGGGCGATCGTCCGGGTCGAGCCCTTGCCATCCGATCCACGCGCCACAGCCGAGGCGATCGTGAACATCTACCTGCCCGAGGTCGAGAAATGACGCTCTATCGACTGCTCCTTGCCTTGACCCTCGCCGCGGCCGTCGCCGCGACGTCGTCGGCCCAGACCCTCGATGAGTGTCTGGCGCTTGCGCGTCAGAACGCGCCCGCGGTCAAGGTGGCGGATGCCGACGTCTCGCGTGCCGAGAACGCCATTCGCGAGGCTCGTGCCGCCCTCGCGCCCACGCTTCGCCTCGGCGCGAGCTACGTTCAGAACAACGAGGCGCCCAAGGTGGTGTTTCCCATCCCCGGATCGCCGTCGACCACGGTGGTGCGCACCGGCAGCGCGAGCATGCTGGACGTGCGCACCGACGCCCAGCTCACCCTCTACTCGGGGGGACGGGACGGCGCCCTCGTGAGAGCGGCGGAATCCGCCCACTCGAGAGAAGCGCGCGGACGGGAGCAGGTTGATGCAGATCTCGTGCTTCGAGTGTCGCAGGCTTTTTACCGAGTGCTCGCCTCACAGCGCCTCGAGGAAGCTGCCCAGGAGGCCCTGACCTCGGCCGAGGCCCATCGCCGAACCAGCGCCGCCCGTGTGCGAGCCGGGGCGGCACCTCGCCTCGATTCGCTCCAAGCGCACGTCGATTTGGCCCAACGCAACACCGCAATGGTCCGGGCGATGGAAGCGATCCGGCTCGCGCGCATTGAGCTCGAGACCGCGATCGGCGTCCCCCTCGATCCGGCGAAGCCCCTGGTCGAGCCCGGCACACCTGCGCTGGACATGCCTTCGGACTCCGAGGCTCTCGAGCAGGGGCTCGGCGATCGCCCGGAGCTCAAAGCCTACGATGAAGCACTCCGGGAGAACGCACAGCGGGCGCGGGCCGCGCGGGCGGCCAAGAGCCCGCTCGTGAACCTGAGCGCTACCGCGGAGTATCTCGGGCCCAATCGGAACGACGCCTACTGGGAGCTCGAGGAGCCCGGCCTCAAGACGTACAAGCTCTACGCCGGGGTTGGGGTCACCATGCCGATCCTGGACGGGGGGCTCTCGGGCGCCCGCGTGGGCGCGCTGGAAGCACAGGGCCAGGGCTTGCTCGCCCAGCGGAAGGAGGCGGAGCTTTCTGTCCGCCGCGACGTGAGCCGCGCGCTCTCCGATTTGCGCGTGGCGCTCACCGTCTGGCGCTCGGACAGCAGTCGCGTGGCCGCGGCCCGTGAAGCGTCGCGAACGGCGGAGGCGGGCTACAAAGGAGGCACGTCGACGGCTACGGACGTGCGCGACGCCGAGGCAGCGCTGGCCGATGCTCGAGCCGAGGAAGCGCAATCACTCATGGACTACTGGGTCGCTCGCGCCTCGCTGGATCACGCGATGGGCGCCGCGGTGAAGAAAGGAAACTGACGATGGCGGATAACAAGCGGGCGGGCATCCCGGTCGCCGCGCGGGTGATCGTGCTCCTTCTCGTGCTCGCGGTCGCATCGTACTTCGTGTGGCGGAGGATGACGCGCACCGAGGGCTATACGGGAGGAGACATCGTCACAACGGGGACGATCGAAGCCGTCCACGTTCAGCTGGCGTACAAGGTCGGAGGGCGGCTGGCGAGTGTCCCTGTGACGGAGGGGGACGACGTACAACCGGGACAGCTCGTCGGCCGAATGGAAGCGCAGGACCTCGACGTCCAGGTGCAGGCGGCGCGTGCGGCCCTCGAGGCATCCAAGGCGGCCCTCGCGCAGGCGCGGGCCGGGCGCGAGAAGGCCGCGCGCGACCTGGAGCGTCAGCGCGAGCTGTTGAGGAGCGACGCCACCACGCCGCAACAGATGGACGCCGCGAAGACGGCCTCCGAGGTTGCGGCAGCCCAGGTGCGTGTGGGGGAGGCCCAGGTCCGCCAGGCCGAGAGCGCCCTGGCGCAGGCGGAGCTTCAGCGGTCCTACGCCGAGCTCCGCGCGCCCGGGCCCGGCCAAGTTTCTGAGGTGATCCATCGTCCGGGAGAGATGGTGACGATAGGGACGCCCGTGATCACGCTGGCCCAGCTCGACACCGTGAAGGTGCGCGCCGCCGTGGACGAGACGCGAATCGGAGCCGTTCGCCCTGGAGACGCCGTTCGCGTCCGGGTCTACACGTTCGATCGGAAGGAGTTTCCGGGACAAGTGACCGACGTTCAGCCCGCGGGCGATTTCGCGACGCGCAAAGACTGGGGCGCGGAGCGGCGCGACATACGCACCTTCACGGTCGTCGCACGCGTGCCGAATCGGGAGCGCCTGCTTAAGGACGGCATGACCGCCGATGTGACGATCGTGGTGAGTCCAGAAGTCCAGGGAATGGCGAGGAACCGGCCATGAACCGACGTCCGGGAAACGGGCAGCCTCCGGCGATCGTCGTCGAGCACCTGACCAAGAAGTTCGGGGAGTTCGTAGCGGACGACGATCTCAATTTCACCGTGGACCAGGGCGAAATATTTGGAATTCTCGGACCCAACGGCGCGGGGAAGAGCACGCTGATTCGCATGCTGAACACGCTGATCACGCCCACGTCGGGAGCCGCGCGGGTCATGGGATACGACGTCATCCAGCGCAGGGGGAACGTGCGCCACGAGATCGGGGTCATCGCGCAGGCGAGCACCATAGACCAGGATCTCTCCGCGTGGGAGAGCCTTGATATCTACGGGAAGTTCTACGGCATGGGCCGCAGGGAACGGCGTCAACGCGCGACGGAGCTGCTCGAGGCGGTCGGGCTCCTGGAGTGGAAGGACCGACCGGCCGGGACCTACTCGGGCGGGATGCGCCGTCGCCTCGAGATCGCTCGCGGGCTCATCCACCGGCCCCACGTTTTCATTCTCGATGAGCCGACGACCGGCCTCGATCCGCAGAGCCGTCGCGTCATCTGGGAGCTGCTCGAGGGCCTGCGTGCCCAGGGGGATCTCACCATCCTCCTCTGCACGCATTACATGGACGAAGCCGACCGACTGTGCGATCGGCTGGCGATCATCGACCACGGCAAGATCGTCGCCCTGGGCTCGCCGCGAGAGCTCAAGTCGAGCGTTCCCGGTCAGGACATCCTCACCGTCCAGTTCTTTCAGGAGGTGATGGACGACCTGCTCGCGGCGCTCCGAGGACTCCCCAATGTGCAGGAAGCAGGGCGGGAGGAGACGCATACGGCCCGGCTGATCCTCTCGGGCGACGTCGTCCCGCTCGAAGCCATCGCCGAGGTCTCTCGGGCCCACGGCAACAAGGTGAAGAACATGTCGCTCTTGGAGCCGACGCTGGAGGACGTCTTCCTTCATTACACGGGCCGGGGCCTCAGGGACGCCGCGACCCAGGAATACACCTACGCAGTTCCGACGATGATGCGATGAACCTCCGCCGGCGCAATCCGTCGCGGGTCTCCTAGGGAGAGCCTATGTTCGAATTCAAATTGAGCCGCATGCTCGCGGTGGCCGAGCGGGATCTGCGGCGCTTTCGCAGGAACAGCGCGTTTCTCGTCCCCATGGTGCTCATGCCCATCACCTACCTCGTGATCCTCGGCAAGGCGATGGGCGGGGATCTGCGGGACCTCCCCGTGGCGATTGTCGATCAGGACCGCGGCCCGGCCGCCGTCCTTGTGCACGATCGCCTCCGCACCCTCGAACAGAGCCGCGAGCTGTTCCGCCTCTCGAGCGAGCTGGATCCGAGCTCGGCCGTCACCCGACTCAGGCAGGGACACTACCGGGCCGTCGTGATCGTGCCGCCCGATTTCAGCGAGGACGTATCGCGAGGGACCCGGGCATCCTTGGGGGTCGTCGTGGACAATACCGACAACACATCGGCCAACGTGATCGAGGCCGAGCTTCGTCGCGCGTTCGGGGCTGCGGGAGGCGGGGACAGGATCTCGGCCGCGGCGGTCCCGGGAATTCAGGTCGAGCGCGTCGACGTGTACGGACATCGGGACTTCATGCAGTACCTCCTGCCCGGAGTCATTGCGCTCTCGCTCTTCTTCGTAGCCATGCTCGCCGGAGGGATCATCCTCGTGGACGACCGCGCGCGTGGAATCCACGAGGGGTACTTCGTCACGCCGCTCTCGGCCCTCGACGTGATCGGCGGGCTCACGTTGTCGGCGGTCGCGCTCGGGATGATCATCGGCACGGTCGTGCTGGGCTCGTCGATCGTCATCGCCCGCTTGCCCCTCCTGGGGGGAATTCGAACCATCGTCCTCGTGGGCGCGGCGCTCTTTCTCCTCGCGCTGGGGCTCATCCTCTTCGTGTTCACTTTGATGGCACGGGTCTCGAATCCCTTGATGCCGCGGGCTCTCTTCGGGATCCTGAACGTCGTCACGTTCTTCCCGAGCGGGGCTCTCTATCCTACGGAGAGCTACCCCCACTGGCTCCGCGCGCTCTCGTCGATTTTCCCGATGCGATATGCAGTTAATGCCCTACGTAGTCTCCTGCTCAAGGGCGTCGGCTTGCAGGCGGTCCTACCCGATTTTGCGGCCATGACCGTCTTCGCGCTGGTCATGCTCGTGCTCGCGTCGTTCCTCTTCAAGCGAACTCTGTGAGCAGGGCTCGCAATCTCAGTCGAATTGCGGAGCCCGACCCGCAACGTTGCGGCCGATGACGTGATCCTCTGACCGCCTGAGTACGTGTGTGACCCAGCCAACACGATCGTTGCGCTTTGCCACACCCGGCCACTCACATCATTATTGGGCTCCACGCCGGATCGCGTCCTTCGACCCAGCGGTCAGTTCAGTACATGCGCAGCGCGTGCGCGCGCGGCGGCCACGTGCCTGATCCTTCCATCTTCTTATAGACGGGGAGACGGCACCTGGCGAGCAGGTTGAGGTGCGGCCCGAACCTTGCAGCCCCCACGAACCCGGAACTTGCCAATCCGGAAATACCGGGCCCAGCGAGATTCCGAGCTGCACTGCCGACGAACCCAAGTTGGAAACACCCGATCGATGAGATCGGTACATCTATGGAGGCAATCATGACTCGGATCCGTCAACTTAGCTTCGCAGTTGTCACCCTGCTCCTGGTTGGTGCTCCCCTCTCCGTCCAGGCGGCATCGAAGGTGTTTACCGCACGTCTCACGGGCTCAGAGGAAGTGCCGGCGAGGGACACGAAAGCAACCGGACAAGCTCACTTCACGATCAACGAGAGCGAGACCCAAGTGGAGTTCCGGGTTACCGTCGCGAATATTGACAACGTCGTCGGGGCGCACATCTACCTGGGTGCCCCTGGAGAGAATGGGACACTGGTCGCCACGCTCTACGGGCCGGTATCGCCAGGCGGCGGCAGGAAGTCGGGCGTTCTGGCAACAGGGACCATTACTGAGGCGAACCTCGTCGGAAGCCTGGCCGGGCGTCCGATCTCTGAGTTGATTTCCGCGATGAAGGCGGGAAACACCTACGTGAACGTGCTTACGGATGACGGACAGGGATCGTCGGATCAAAAACCGGGAGACTTCTCGTCCGGCGAAATCCGCGGTCAGATTCGATAACTGGCATCATTAGTGAATCGACGTTCATCCGGGTTCGAAGGCAACACGGCTCCGGACGGCGCATGCCGTCCGGGGCCGTACTTTGGTGCCGTCCTGCAAGCGGTACGGCGCGCGGATCAGATCGAACGGCCCGCTGCGACGGCCCGTGCCCGTGCGAAAAGCCTCGGACGGCCCCAGCTCACCGCAAGCGCTTCGAATCCCGGGGTCGGGCCCCGATACTCGAGCTCCTCCACCTTCACCACGGGCTGATCGGTTCGGAGCGTCGCGAGAGTCCGGAAGAGCATCGCGTCCTCCCGCCGCGCGCGGAGGATCTCGGCGAGCTTCGTCGCGCCGCGCGGCGCGACGTCCCAGTCGGCGGCAGACGCCGGGATGTTCTCCAAACGGCCGTATCGTGCGAGCACGGTGGACGCGGCCTTGGCCCCCCAGCCCGGAAGGCCCGGAAAGCCGTCGGAGCTATCGCCGACGAGGGCAAGGTAGTCGGGGATGGAGGCCGGCGGGACGCCGAACTTGGCCATGACGCCGTCCGCGTTCCGGACTTCTCCGGAGCGTCGGTCGAGCTGAACGACCCGATCGCCGCGCACGCACTGCGCAAGGTCCTTGTCCGGCGTACAGAGGACCACCCGCTCGACACGCGGGTCCGCGGCCGCCGAGGCCGCCGCGGCGGCCAGTGCGTCGTCGGCCTCGACTTCCACCATCGGCCAGATCACGACGCCGAGTGCCACCACGGCTTCCTCCAGCGGCTCGAATTGCCCCCGGAGCAAGGGATCGATTCCCTCCCCCGTCTTGTACCCCGAGTAGAGATCGTTCCGGAACGATTCGATGACATGATCGGTCGCGACACCGATGTGCGTCGCGCCCTCCTCGAGCATGCCGAGGAGGGTCTGGACGACACCGGCCACCGCACCGCGCTCGTTGCCGGAGGTATCGGTGACCGTGGGAGCCCCGTAAAAATGCCGGAAGAGCTCGTACGTGCCATCGACGAGATGAACGCGCATCGAGGAGCGGCCCCTCGGGCGTCAGGGAGCCGACGCCAGGCCGATCATCTGCTGGAAGCCACCCACGATCTCCTC
>DASXTQ010000009.1:0-24547 GCA_036505295.1 Candidatus Eiseniibacteriota bacterium | reverse complement strand
ACGATCCGTCCGGTCGCGCTTCGCGCGCTCCTCCGCGCGACCGCCTCGACCGCGGCGGACGAGGTCGTGGCCTATCTCGACATGGGAGCAGCCGACACCCACATCACGGTGCTCAAGGGGGAGGACGTCCGCTTCTCGCGCGAATTCGGGTTCGGCGGCGCGACTTTGACGGAGGCGCTCCGCGCCATCGTCGTGCCGGGGCAGGGAACGATCGAGCTCTCCTTCGAGGAGGCGGAGGCGCTGAAGCAGGCGCACGGGATCCCCTTCGGTCAGGAAGAGTCGGGGCAGGCGGGCCGCATCCCGCTTTCCGCGGTCTCGATCATGCTCCGACCCATCCTCGAGCGGCTCGTGCGGGAGCTCTGGAATTCCTTCGATTACTGCAACGAGCAGTTCCAGGGCGAGACGGTGACCCGCCTGGTGCTGCTGGGCTCGGGCTCCCGGGTCAGGAACCTCCCCGACTACCTGACCGGCGTCCTCAAGATACCGGTCGGCCGGGCCGATCTTGCGGAAAGCATGGCGGATGTCGCGCCGCGGCCTACGCGCGGGGCGGCAGCCGGTGCAGGTTCGCCCTCCGAGGCGGGGCTCGGGCTCGCGCTGACCGAGAGGGGTGCGCTCAATTTCGCGACCCCGGCCGGCGCGGGGGTGCCCTACCGGCTCGCGGAGGCGATTCCGCAGCGGGTTGCGGCCGCGGCCGCCGCCGTGCTTCTGGTTTCGGTGGCCCTTCCGTCGCACATGACGGTCGTGAGCGAGCGCCGCCGGATCGAGGTGCTCCAACAGGGTCTCGCGGAGCTCTCGCCGCGCGTCGATGCGGTGAGGCGGTTCCGCGCGGCGCGTGAGGAGGAGACCAGGCTCCACGATCTGCTCGCGCATTTGACCGGAGGTCAAGTGCTCTGGTCGTACGCTCTGCGCGATTTGAGCCACCGGATCGGACCTGACGTGAGGCTGACCTCGATGGAGGTCATCGAGCCGCAACCGGGCGCCGGGGCCGCAGCCGCGACCACGGCTCAAGGGCCGGAACCTCCCTCGAGGCAGATCCGCCTTATGGGGCTGCTCCGGACGCAGAACCGCAGACCGGAAGACGTGGTTGGGGAGCTGATGCAATCGCTCGAACGGTCGCCGATCTTCGAACAGGTCCGGCTCGAGGGTTGTCAGGCGGTGACGGGTTCGGTGAGCAGCTTCACCCTCACGGCCGGAATCGCGGAATAGCGGGAGTTCTATGGCCGTGTCACTTCGACATCCGCTGCTGGGGCACGCGGCGATCCTCGCCTCGCTGGTGCTCTCGATCGGGGTCGTGCGAACGGTCTACGTCGAGCCGAGGGTGCGCGAAGCGAAGGCGCTCCGTTCGGGCGAGCAGCGTCTCCAGACGGAGCTTGTCGACTTGCAATCCGGCATTCAGGAAATGGAGGGTTGGGCGAAGGCACACCCCGGCCAGGACCTCTGGACGTTCCACGTGCGGAAGGCGCTTCCATCGCGCGACATGGTCGCGGGGTTCCTGCGCTCCATCGTGCCGCTTGCGAACCGGCACAAGGTCAAGACCGAGCTGATTCAGCCGGCGGGATCGCTGATGGATGAGACGGTGAGCGACGCCGCGGGGAATCCCATGACGTATCGCCGGGCGGAGCTTCGATTTCGCATCCACGCGAAGTACCAGGATCTGGGCGAGTACATGGGCGACATCGAAGCGTTGGACCAGCTCGTGGTGGTGCGGTCTCTTTCCGTGCAGAGCGGCGCGCCCCAACCCGAGCTGGCCGCGGACGTGACCATCTGGCTCTACGGAACGCCCTGAGGGACGAAATGGATTGGTTCCGCGATCAGATGAAAAAGGGAATGAACCCGAGGACGTACGTCCTCGTGGCGTTCCTCGTGGGGGTGCTCCTTTGGATCCAGGTTCTCGATCAGAAGCAGAAGGCGCTCCGAGCCAAGAACCCCGCCGTGACCCTGGCGCCGGCCCCCGCGATCCCGGCCGTTCGGCACGAAGAGAGCGACCCGGCGCATGCTTCGATGACCCCTCCGGGATGGGGGGTCGATCCATTCCAGAGGCGGCTCGCCGACGTCGGGGAATCCCGCGGCGCCGCGGGGCCGGTCGCGCGGGCCACGCCGTCGCCGGTGGGGAGCGGGCTCTACCTGCAGGGAATCATGGAAGGACCTCTGGGGAAAACGGCGCTCATCAACGGCGACATCTATCGCGAGGGGCAGCGCATCGGCTCACGGGAAGTGATCCAGATCGGTCGGAAGTCCGTGATGCTCCTCGACCATGGGAACGTCACGACGCTCATGCTCAAAGGAGACGGATCATGAAACGGCTGGCCGTCGTGCTGGGACTGATGGCCTGGTTGGCCCTGGGTCCCACGAGCGTCGCAACCGGGCAAGAAGCCCGCGCGTCGTTCAATTTCAAGGAAGCGCGCGTCCAGGACGCGATCCGTCTCATCGCGGGCCAGTTCGGCCTGAGCGTGGTCGTCGGCAAGGACGCCGGCGGCACGCTCACCGCGAGCCTGAACAACGTGACGCTGGAGCAGGCGATGGCCTACGTGGCCGAAGCGACCGGATGCGAGTACACCCTCCGGGACAAGGTTCTCGTCGTGAACCCGGCGGGTATCCAGTCGCGGGTCTTCCCGCTCCGTTATCTCGATCCGACCGCCACGGCCGAAGCCGTACAAAAAGTCCTGGGCCCGCACGGGCAGGCGCAGCCCTTCTCCGGCCGGTCGAAGGAGGGTCTGGCTCAGCGCTCGAGCGCCTTCTCGAACGCGCTCATCGTCACGGACACGAGCGCACGCCTGGCGGAGGTGGCGCGCGTGATTTCCGAGATGGATCTGAAGCCCAGGCTGATCGCCATCGAAGCGAAGCTCGTCGAGACCACGCTGGGACGTGACGAGAAGCTGGGGGTGGATTGGCAGATCCGGGCGAGCGCAAACGGGGCCACGCTTCCCACCACCTTCCCGTTTCCGAAATCGGCTGGGTCGGGAGACTTCACCGCCACCCCGAACCCGAATAATCAGGTCGGCGGTATCGGCCCCGCGTTCCCGCCGGGGCAGACCTTTCCGTTCGCGGTTCCCGAAAACTACGTGTTCGGAAAGCTCTCGTTCGAGGAGTTCAGCGTCGCGCTCGACATCTTGAAACAGTCCTCCGGCACCAACCTGGTCTCCGCGCCCAAGATCACCACGCTCGACAACCAGGAAGCGGAGATCATCGTGGGGACCGTGGTGCCGATCGCGCGATACGAGCACACCGAGCAGACCGGGGCGCTCCAGATCTCGGGCTACGACGAGAAGAAGGTCGGCGTCCGGCTCCTGGTGACGCCCCACGTGGGGCCGGACAGCACGATGATTCTCGCCGTCAATCCGGAAATCAGCGAAATCGTGGAGTACCGCGGCCAGTTCAACGAGCGTCCGGTCACCTCGACTCGTTCCGCCATGACGCAGGTGGAAGTGAAGAGCGGCGAAACCGTCATGATCGGAGGACTCATCCGATCGGTAGACATGTCGATCGAGCGGAAGGTTCCGTTCCTCGGAGACATTCCGATTCTCAATCTTCTGTTCCGCCACAAGACCACCACGAAGCAGAAGGTGGATCTCATGATCTTCATCACGCCGCACTTGATCGAGCCGTAGGGAGGAGAAGGATCATGAATCAGACTCAGCCGCGCGCGCGGGTGCTGGTGGTGGACGATGAGGCGGACCTCGTCCGGATCTTGCAGTTCGGGCTTCAGGCGATCGGGTACCACGTGGATACGGCATCCGACGGACAGGAGGGGCTGAAGAAGGCCCGCGAGCTCAAGCCGGACATCATTCTCCTCGATCTCATGCTCCCGAAGCTCGACGGGTACAAGGTCTGCCGGCTTCTCAAGTTCGACGAGCGGTACAAGAACATCCCCATCATCATTCTCTCCGCGCGGACGCAGGAGGGCGACCAGCTGCTCGCGATGGAGATGGGCGCCAACCGGTTCGTCACCAAGCCGTACGACTTCGCCGAAGTGTTGAGCCACATCGAGACGCTCTTGAAATCCGTGCCCACGAACTCCTAGCGTCCGGGAATTCCCCGCTTGACCTTGGGCGGCCGGGGAACGTAGCGTTGTCTCACGTTCGCATCGCTCAATCCCCAGCCCCTGAGATGACTCCGAAAAACACGACCGAAACTGCATCCGATCCCGTGCGCGAGACACGGACCGCTCCCGGGCCGCCCCCGATCGTCGAGACCATCCTCGAAACCGTCGGGAACACCCCGATGGTGCGGCTGCGGCACGTCGCGGCCGAATGCGCCGCGACGGTGCTGGCGAAGGTGGAATCCTTCAATCCCGGCGGCTCCGTCAAGGACCGCATCGCGGTCGCGATCGTTCAGGAAGCCGAAGCGAAGGGGCTCTTGAAGCCGGGGGGCACCATCGTCGAGGCGACGTCCGGAAACACGGGAATGGGGCTCGCGCTGGTCGCCGCGGTGAAGGGATACCGCGCGATCTTCGTGATGCCGGACAAGGTGAGCAAGGAGAAGATCAATCTGCTGAAATCCTTCGGCGCCGAGGTCGTGATCACGCCGACGGCGCTCCCTCCCGATTCGCCCGAATCCTATTACGAGGTCGCCAAGCGGATCGGGCGCGAGATGCCGGGCGCCTATCTCGCGAATCAGTACTACAACCCCACGAACCCCGAGGCTCATTTCCGAACCACCGGTCCGGAGATCTGGAAGCAGACCGGAGGCAAGGTGGACTACTTCGTGGCGGGGCTGGGGACGGGCGGGACCATCAGCGGCACGGCGCGATACCTGAAACAGCAGAATCCAAAGATCAAGGTGATCGGGGCGGACCCCATCGGCTCGATCTTGAAAGACTACTTCTATACGAAGAAGATGGTCCCGGCCAAGACGTACAAGGTGGAAGGGATCGGCGAGGATTTCCTTCCCGGCACGCTCGACTTCTCCATGATCGACGAGGTCATCCCGGTGAACGACGCGCAGTCGCTCAACCTCGCGCGGCGGCTCGCGCGCGAGGAGGGGATTCTCGCGGGCGGCTCGAGCGGCACGGCGCTCTTCGCAGCGCTCCAGGTGGCGCGTCGGGCGAAGCCGGGACAGGTGGTGGTCGTCCTGATTCCCGACACCGGGGAGCGTTATCTCTCGAAGGTCCATTCCGACGAGTGGATGCGCGACAACCGTCTCCTCGATTCAAGCAGGATCACGGTCGCGGAGGTCATGGCCGGAAAACGAAACCACATCCCGCCGCTCGTATCGATCAACTACGACGACACGGTCGATCGTGCGCTTTCCCTGATCCGCGAGTTCAACATTTCCCAGCTCCCGGTGCTCAAGGAGGGGAACGTCGTGGGCTCGGTGAGCGAGGGGGTCCTGCTCCAAAAGGTGCTGGACGGCTCGGCGCACGGGGACACGCGGGTCGAGTACCTGCTCGAGAAGCCGCTTCCTCTCGTGCCGCTCGACGCGCACCTACCGCGCGCGATGAAGGTCCTGGCCGCGAGCAACGCGGCGGTCGCCGTGGATCAGCACGGGAAGCCCGCCGGCATCCTCACCCGCTTTGACCTCCTCGAGTACATCAATCCCTAGGCCCGTGGGGTTCTCCACCGACGCCGTACACGCGGGGCAGGAGCCCGATCCGGTCACGGGATCCGTCACGATCCCCATCTACCAGACCTCGACGTACGTGCAGGAGGAGCTGGGCAAGCACAAGGGATTCGAGTACGCCCGCACGCAAAACCCAACCCGCTTCGCGCTCGAGAAGAACGTGGCGACCCTGGAGCGCGGCGCGCGCGGGTTCGCCTTCGCGTCGGGAATGGCGGCGATCACCGCGGTCACCTACCTCCTGAAATCGGGAGACCACGTGGTCGCCTCGAACAACATGTATGGGGGGACCTATCGACTCTTCGAGAAGGTGCTCACCTCGTACGGGCTCACGTTCACGTACGTGAACACGGGCGATCTCAAGGCAACCGAGGCGGCATTCCGGCCCACCACCCGGATGCTCTTTGTGGAAACCCCCACCAACCCCTCGATGATCGTCTCGGACCTGCGCGCCCTCGCGGAGCTGGCGCGCTCGAGGAAAGCCCTTTTGGCGGTCGACAACACCTTCATGACGCCGTATTTCCAGCGACCGATCGAGCTGGGCGCCCATCTGGTCGTGCACAGCACGACGAAGTACCTGAACGGTCACAGCGACATGGTCGGCGGCATCGTGGTCTCGAGCGATCCGGCCGCTTCCGAGCGTCTCCAATTCGTCCAGAACGCCGTCGGAGCCGTGCCGGGGCCATTCGACTGCTGGCTATGTCTGCGCGGAATCAAGACGCTCGCCCTGCGGATGGAGCGGCACAACCAGAGCGCCTTGGCGATCGCCGAATGGCTCGCCGGGCAATCCAAATTGAAGAGGGTCTTCTACCCGGGGCTTATGAGCCATCCTGGGCACGAACTGCATAAGCGCCAGGCGTCCGGATTCGGCGGCATGATCGCCTTCGAGACCGGATCCATCGAGCGCGGGGCCGCGTTCCTCCGGGCCACGCGCCTCTTCGCGCTCGCCGAGAGCCTGGGCGGTGTCGAAAGCCTCATATCCCATCCCGCGACCATGACCCATGCCTCGGTTCCCAAATCCGAGCGAGAGAGCGTCGGGTTAACTGACGGCCTTGTAAGGATTTCTGTGGGTATCGAAGACCTGGACGATCTGATCCGGGATCTCGAGGGGGCCCTGGCTGTCTTATAATCCCTAGCCTCATCAATTGAGTCTTGACACTCCCGGACCGGCCGCGTACTGTGCGCCCGTCTTTTGCCGCCCCATCTTGTTGAGGCGGATCGATATGACCGCGATGGGCACGAAAGCAAGACTGTTCCCCGAGGCACCGCTGCGAGCAGTGGTGTTTTGCTTTATTCGCCTCAGCCGTTTCATCACGTTCAGGACTGAAGAACGCCCGAAACCGAACTGCCGGAAGGAGGTGATAGAGGAATGAAGAAGATTTTAGCGGTCACGCTGGTTCTCGTGTTCACGTCCGCACTTCTCTTCGCGCTCGGCTGCACCAAGAAGGCGGAGCAGGGGACGGAGGGCGAGCAGGGTATGGAGCAGAGCACGACGCCGCCGGCCGGCACCATGACGGACTCTACCGGCATGATGTCCGATACGACCCATACGATGGGCCATTAATTCTCGCCTCGTGCGGCACGGTCCCGCGGGGCCGGGCGCTACTTGGGCTCGACCGGATTTCAGGCAATTTGCATAGAGTAGCGTTGTTTCAGACGGGGAAGCGCGCTTGCCAGCGTGGCTTCCCCGTCTTCTTGTGCGGCAGGCAGCTCGCGCGGAGGAGGGGATCGGATGGCGGGTTCGAACTCGTTCGATGTGGTCTCCGAGGTGGACATGATGGAGGCGTCGAACGCGGTGCAGCAGGCGATGAAGGAGATCCGCCAGCGCTTCGACTTCAAGGGAAGCGTGAGCGAGATCACTCTGGACGGAGAGACGCTGACGCTTCATTCGGACGACGAATCGCGCCTCAAGGCGGTGATCGACGTGCTGACGACGAAGTTGGTGAAGCGCGGCGTCTCGCTGAAGGCGCTCGAATACGGGAAGATCGAGCCCGCCGCCAAGGGGACCGTGCGCCAGGTCGTGACGGTCCGGCGGGGCATCCCCGTCGAGCGCGCGAGGGAAATCGTGAAGTTCATCAAGGGGACAGGGATCAGGGTCCAGGCCCAGATCCAAGAAAATCAGGTCCGAGTAACCGGGAAGAACCGCGACGACCTCCAGGCCGTGATCGGGTCGCTCAGGGCACAGGACTTCGCCCTTGATCTGCAGTTCACGAACTATCGCTCCAGCTAGGCCGGTTCTCCTCGCGATCCTGGTCTTAGGATCGCTCGCGTTCGCCACCGACTCGTTCGCGCGCGCGTGGCCCAAGCCGGAGGGCTACGTCAGCGATTTCGCGCGGATCGTTGATCCGGCGTCGCGCGATTCGATCGAAGCGCTCGCGCGGGAGCTTCGTGAGAAGACCGGCGCGGAGCTAGCGGTCGTGACGCTCCCGGACCTGGGCGGCGAGGAAGTCGAGCCCGTCGCGGTCGATCTTTTCCAAGCCTGGGGGATCGGGAAGAAGGGAACGGACGAGGGGGTCCTGATCCTCCTCGCGTCCAAGGAACGCCGGGTTCGGATCGAGGTAGGCTACGGGCTCGAAGGCATCCTGCCCGACGGCCTTTGCGGCTCCATCATCCGGCGTGTGATGGTGCCGAGCCTCGCCGCCGGTCGCATCGGCCAGGGTCTCTTGCGGGGCGCCGCCGCCGTCGCGGGGGTGATCGCCAAAGACCGCGGGGTGACGATCACCGGAGCGGTCGCTCCGGAGCCCGCGGAGGAGGATGGGGGGGCCCGGCAAGGGATTTTCCTTGCCGCGATGTTCGTGGCCCTGATCGTGAGCGTCATCACCCGCATGGCGTTTCACAGGAGCGGCTGGACCTGGACCGGGCGCGGATGGTGGGACGGGCCCGGGCCGGGCGGCTATGGAGGCATGTTCGGTGGGTTCGGGGGCATGGGTGGCGGATTCGGCGGCGGAGGAGGTGGCGGTGGTTTCGGTGGTTTCGGCGGCGGCCGGAGCGGAGGAGGAGGAGCGAGTGGTGGGTTCTGAGATGTTCCCACGTCGCTTCGGCGGAGGCACCCATGTGGCCTAGCCGGTTCGACCCGAGCCAGGCGGCCCGCCGCGCGGTGGAGGGGGCCCGCCGGGTGGCCGGGGACACCCTCCGCGGTGCGGCGCTCTATGGCAGCAGCGTCTCCGGGGAGTTTCATCCCGCATATTCTGACGTGAACGTCGCGTTCGTGTTCTCCACGCTGGGAGCCGCGGAGCTTTCGGCGTTGAGCCGCGCCTACCCGATCTGGAGGCGGTCCCGACTCGTGCGGCCGCTCCTTCTCTCAGAGGAGTCCCTGCGTCGCTCGCTCGATTCCTACCCGCTTGAATACCTCCTGATTCGTGAAGGGCGTGAGGTGATCTTCGGCGCGGACTTTTTCGGGCCCCTGGTCATCGCCCGCGACGAATTGAGGCTCGAGGTGGAGCGGGTCCTCAGGGCCCAAGAGCTCGGGCTGTGTTTGAGCTACGTCGCGCTGGCCGGGACCCGCGGTGGCGCGAGAGTCTGGGCACTCCACGCGCTCAACTCGATCGCGGCATCGGCTTCCGGCCTCCTGTTCCTCTCGGGGCAGCCGATTCCCCGCCCGAAACGCGACCTGGCCGAGCGCTGCGCGGCCGCATTCGGCGTTGACGCCACGGCATTCACGCGGCTTCTCACGTTGCGAGAGACGAAACGAGACCGTGTCGACGCGGTCGAGCTCTTGGACTCCACATTGAAAATCCTCAATCAGCTGCTCGCATCGGCGGAGCGGATGTCGGCCCCGTCCCGGAACGCCTAAAGGAGGACATCGATGGCATCACGCGTGAATCCCTGGATTGTCGCGGGGCTCTTGCTCGGAGGATTGCTTCTCATCGTGCTCTTCATCGCCGGGTACGTGCGCACGACCTACAACGAGATGGTGTCCGAGCAGGAGCAGATCAAGACCGCGTGGGCGCAGGTGGAGAATCAGCTCCAGCGCCGGTACGACCTGATCCCGAATCTGGTCGAGACTGTGAAGGGCTACGCCAAACAGGAGACGACGATATTCGGGGCGATCGCCGACGCCCGCGCCAGGATCGGGAGCGCGCAGACCGTTTCGCAAAAGATCCAGGCCAACAACGAGCTATCGGGCGCCCTCGCAAGGCTCCTCGTGGTCGTGGAGAATTACCCCGTCCTCAAATCCAGCGAGAACTTCCAGCGATTGCAGGACGAGCTGGCCGGGACGGAGAACCGCCTCTCGGTGGAGCGCATGCGTTACAACGAAATCGTCCGTGCGTACAACACGCACATCCGCCAGTTCCCGGCGAACCTGGTCGCGTCGGCGTTCAACTTCGAGCAGCACCCGCTGTTCGAGGCGCCCGCCAGCGCTCGGACCGCGCCGCAGGTGAAGTTCTAGCGTTTCACGATCCGCCTGGTTGCGCTATATTTGCCGTCGCTGCGGCCGCGTCGTTGGCCGCGGCGAGAGTGGGAAGGGCCTCCCTCTGGAGGCCCGGGAAGTCGGTGCGAATCCGACACGGCCCCGCCACTGTGAGCGGTGACGATAGCGGCATCAGGCCACTGGGCTGAGCCCGGGAAGGCGCCGCTTGAGAACGATCCGCGAGTCAGGAGACCGGCCCGCTTTCCCGATTCACAACGTCCTTCGAGAGGGAGGACCATGGGACCGCTCGCTTCGGTTTTCCGCCACGTTTTCGCCGTACTTCTCTTTGTTTCACTGACGTTCTCGATCACCGGGGTAGCGCTCCCGGACGATGAGGAAGGGTCCCCCGCTCCTTCGGCGCCGCCCGCCGTGCCCGCGCCGGAGCGTCCGCGCTATCGCCTCGAGCCCGTCGTCGTCACGCCGGATAGGTTTCCGATCCGGCTCGACCGCGTGCCTTCGGATGTCACCGTGATCACGCAGGAGCGCCTGGAGGTGCGGCGCCCTGCGTCCGTCTCGGACGCGCTCCGCCTGGTGCCGGGCATCGACGTCCAGCGCGCCGGGTCATTGGGAAAGCTCACGGACGTGCGCCTCCGGGGCGCCGATCCACGCCATACGCTGGTTCTCTACGATGGAATTCCCCTCAACGGACCATGGCTCGGAAGCTTCGACTTTGCGGATCTGACGGGCGCGGGGGAGAACCAGGTGGAGGTCTTCGGCGGGCCGGCCTCCTCCTTGTACGGATCCGGTGCGGTGGGGGGCGTCATCCAGATCCTGAACGCCCCTTCGTCGGAAGCGCCGAAGCGAAGAATTTTCGCGGAATACGGTGAAGGACGGACGTTTCGGCAAGGGGTCGCCTGGCGAAGCCCCCTGGGCGCCTCACGGGCCGGCCTTTCGCTTGCCCGCCTCACCTCGGAAGGCCGGGGACCGCGGGACGGCTACTCCGGGATCAACGGACAGCTTCACCTCGAAGCCCCGATCGGCGGGGAGCGCCTTCGGGTGAGCGCACTCGCCACACAGGGGGATAAAGAGCTCCCGTACGACTTCCTCTTCGACGCCTCCGACACCACGCTCTCTCCCTTCGGCTCGCTCAAGCAGGTGCGCGACCCCAACAACAGCGAAAAGGACCGCGTTCTCGCGGGGAGCGTGACCTATGAGCGGGGATTCGGCGCGCGCGCGGCCCTCGAGGCGGAGGTATCGGGATTCACGGGGCAGATCGAGAACCGGAATCCTCCGAATCCGCCCTCCACGACGGATTACCAGCGCACGCAGCTCGACAATTCGCGCGGAATCGCGTCGCTGCGCGGGAAATTCGACGTCGCTTCCTGGGTAGAGGCCGTGCTCGGGGCGGAGTATCGCGCCGAGACCGTGGACCGGCTCGACGACTCCAACTCGGGCGGGTTCGGCGGCGTGACCGACGTCGCGGAAGGCCTCCAGAGCCGCTCGGTCTACGCGCAATCGCATCTGGAATGGCGCGAGCGCCTGCTGCTCGACACCGGGATCAGGCTCGAAGACCATTCGCGGTACGGTGCCTACGGCGTTCCGCGCGTCTCGCTCGGATTCCATCTCCGCGAGGCCGGCCTGAAATTGCGAGGAGGCTACGGACGCGCGTTCACGGCTCCGACCCTCACCGATCTTTTCTACCCGGGCTATGGCTCTCCGACGCTCAAGCCCGAGCGCTCTCGGACCTGGGAAGGGGGCGTGGACGGCTCATGGCTCGAGGGCCTCGTCACCGCGAAGGCGACCTGGTACACGACGCACTTCCGGGATCTGATCCAGTCGAACTCCTTCTTCGTGGCCGACAACGTGGGCAGCGCCCGGATCGAAGGGGAGGAGTATTCGGCGCGCTTCCACGCGAGCCCACGCCTCTCGATCGAGGCGCGCGCGGCGCATCTCCTCGGCAAGAACCTCGTTACGGGCGCGCGGCTCGCGAAGCGGCCGGAGTGGCGCGCGGGGGGTTCGGTCGAGGCGGAGGCGGCGCGCGGGCTGGTGGCGGTCGCGGATTTCTGGTGGAGCACCTCGATGCTCGATCCCTTCGTGTTCGTGGACGCGGACGGGCACGTGCTGAGCGGCGACACGCCCGAGCGCGCCTCGTTGGATCTCGGTGTCAACGCATCGCTGGCGCGGTGGACTCCGGTTGAGCTTCGCCTCAGGGTCGAAAACGCGCTCGACCGGAAGTATTCCGACGTCAAGGGGTTCCCGGCCCTGGAACGGGCGTTCAGGGTGGGGCTGGCGGTGAATCCGTAGTACAATCCGCCGCCTATGACCACGGTCGCCGCCATGACCTATGAAAACCTGATCCTCGACGTCAAAGACCGGATCGCGCGCGTCACGGTCAACCGCCCCAAGGTCCTGAACGCCTTGAACGAGAGGACCGTGCGGGAGATCCACGCGGTCTTCGCGTCGCTTCGGGACAACCCCGACGTGGGGGTGGTGATTCTGACCGGCTCCGGCGAGAAGGCGTTCGTGGCCGGAGCCGACATCAACGAGCTGGCCGTGATGACCCCGCTCCAGGGGGAAGCCTCCTCGAGGCTGGGGCAGGCGGCGCTGCGCGAGATCGAGCTCCTGGGAAAGCCGGTGATCGCGGCCATCAACGGATTCGCGCTGGGCGGAGGATGCGAGCTCGCGCTGGCCTGCCACATCCGTTTTGCCTCCGAGAACGCCAAGCTCGGCCTGCCCGAGGTCGGGCTCGGCATCATCCCCGGTTACGGTGGGACGCAGCGGCTGCCGCGTATCGTCGGACTGGGCCTAGCGCTCGAGCTGATCACCACCGCGCGCATGATCGATGCGCAGGAAGCGCTCCGGATCGGGCTCGTGAACCGGGTGCTCCCGCCTGCCGAGCTCTTGCCGCACTGCGAGAAGGTGGCCGGTGAGATCCTGAGCCGCGGCGCCCTCGCCATCCGATACGCCATGGATGCGGCCATCCGCGGGCTCGAGACCGACCTCACGCAGGGGCTCGAGCGCGAAGCGGGGCATTTCGGGCTCCTCGCCGCAACGAAGGACATGCACGAAGGGCTCAAGGCCTTCCTCGAGAAGCGAAAGCCCACCTTCACCGGCGCCTGAGAGCCGGCATCTAAAGCAACACCATGGAACGTGTTGCCATCGCAGCCGCGGTCCGCACCCCGATCGGACGATTCCTCGGCGCCTTCGCGGATTTGACCGCGGCGGACCTGGGCGTTGCCGCGACGCGCGCGGCGCTCGAGCGCGCGCGGGTTCCGGCGGCCGACGTCGATGAGCTGATCTACGGCTGCGCCCGCCAGGCCGGGGGAGGGCCGAACGTGGCGCGGCAGGTGCTCGTCCGCTCCGGAATCCCGCAAGAGAGTCCCGCCTTCACCGTGAACCAGGCCTGCGGCTCGGGCCTCCAGGCGATCATTCTCGGTGGCGAGCACATCCGCACCGGCAAGTCGCGGCTCGTGCTGGTGGGGGGTACGGAGAGCATGAGCCGCGTTCCCTATCTGCTCGACCGTGCGCGGACCGGGTATCGCCTCGGAAACGCGGCGGTCGTCGACGGGATGTACCGCGACGGCTTCGTGGACCCTTTATGTGGACTTCTCATGGGAGAGACCGCGGAGAAGCTCGCCGACAACTACCATATCGGCCGTGCGGAGCAGGACGCCTTCGCCCTCGAGAGCCAGCGGCGCGCGGCCGCCGCGATCAAGGAGCGGCGCTTCGATGACGAAATCGTGCCAGTCACGGTGACCAGCCGGAAGGGGGAGGAGCGGAGCGTGACTGCCGACGAGCACCCGCGCGCGGACACGACGCTCGAAGATCTGGCAAGGCTTTCCCCCGTGTTCCGCGAGGGCGGAACGGTGCACGCGGGGAATTCCTCGGGGATCACCGATGGAGCGGCCTCGCTCCTGCTCGCGTCCGAATCCGTCGCGCGCGAGCGCGGCCTCGACGTGCTTGCGTGGGTCGGGGAGAGCGAGGTGGTGGGGGTGGATCCCGCGATCATGGGCATCGGACCGGTGCCGGCGACGCGCCGCCTCCTGGCGAAGACCGGGCTTGCCCTCGGCGATTTCGATTTGATCGAGCTGAACGAAGCGTTCGCGGCGCAGGTATTGGCCTGCGACCGCGAGCTGCACATGGATCGAAGCAGATTGAACGTGAACGGTGGGGCGATCGCGCTGGGGCATCCGATCGGGTGCACCGGGGCGCGCATCGTGACGACGCTCGTGCACGAGATGAAACGGCGCAGGGGCGCGCGGGGGCTCGCGACTTTGTGCGTGAGCGGCGGGCTGGGAATCGCGCTCGAACTGACCCAAGGAGGAAGCTGAGCATGGCCGCATTGAAGCGAGTCGGTGTGGTTGGCTGCGGGCTCATGGGAGCGGGGATCGCCCAGGTCGTGGCCCAGGCGGGGATCGAGACGTTCGTGCGGGAGGTGGATCAGCCGACCCTCGACAAGGGGCTGGGGCGGATCCGCAAGTTCCTCGACGACGGCGTGGCGAAGGGAAAGGTGACGGCCGAGGACAAGGACCGGATCCTCGCGAACATCAAGGGGACCACCAAGCTCGAGGACCTGGCCGGCTGCGAGCTGGTGGTGGAGGCGGTGGTTGAGTCGATCGGAGCCAAGCGCGAGGTATTCTCGACGCTCGACAAGGTGGTCAAGCCGGACGCCGTGCTCGCGAGCAACACCTCCTCGCTCTCCATCACGGAGATCGCGGCCACGACCACGCGCCCCGAGCGCGTACTGGGGCTCCACTTCTTCAACCCCGTGCCGCTCATGAAGCTGGTCGAGATCATCCGCGCGCTCCCGACGTCGGACCAGGCTTTCGAGCGTGCCCGCGGTTTCGTCGAGCAGCTCGGGAAAACGGCGGTGGTATGCAAGGACACACCCGGCTTCGTCGTAAACCGCCTTCTGGTCCCCTATCTCCTGGACGCGGTGAGGCTGCTTGAATCGGGGCTCGCGTCGCGGGAAGATATCGACAACGGCATGAAGCTGGGCTGCGGCTACCCGATGGGGCCCTTGACGCTTCTCGACTTCGTCGGTCTGGACACGACCTACTACATTGCCAACATCATGTTTGAGGAGTTCCGCCAGCCGCACTTCGCTCCTCCGCCGCTCTTGAAACGGATGGTGCTGGCGGGCTACATGGGCCGGAAGTCGGGCCGCGGCTTTTACGACTACGCCAAGTCTTAACCAGGGAAAGCGGGTACCTCTATGGCGCGCGAAGAAATCGTGATCTTGAACGGGGCGAGAACCCCGATGACCGAGTGGGTGGGGGGCCGCGCCGGAAACGGGAAGCCGGGCGGGGCGCTCAAGGATGTCTCCGCAATCGACCTGGGGGCCATAGCCGCGAAGGCGGCTCTCGAGCGCTCGAAGGTGCCACCCGACATCCTCGACCACGTCGTCATGGGGAACGCGCTCCAGACGAGCGGCGACGCTCTCTACGGGGCGCGCCACGTGGGTCTGAAGGCCGGCGTCCCGGTGCCCGTCCCGGCGCTCACGGTGAACCGGCTTTGCGGATCGGGCATTCAGTCCGTCCTGTCGGGCGCGCAGATGATTCTCCTCGGCGAGGCGAATTTCGTGCTCGCGGGCGGCATGGAGAACTTGAGTCAGGCCCCATTCGTCATCCGGGGCGCTCGCTCGGGGATCAAGCTGGGACAGGGCGCGCTCGAGGACACATTGATGGTCGCGCTCAGGGATTCCTATTGCGGATGCTACATGGCGCAGACCTCGGACAATCTCGCGCGGAGGTACAACATCAGCCGAGAGGAGCAGGACGCCTACGCGTTCCGGAGCATCACGGAGGGAAGGCGTGCGATCGACTCCTGCCTCCTGAGCGAGGAGATCGTGGCCGTGACGCCCCCCGGCCGGGACGCGAAGCCGGTGGAGAAGGACGATCACTGCTTCGAGGGCGCAACGCTGGCAGGGCTCGCGAAGCTCGGGCCCGCGTTCGGAAAGGACAGTTCCGTCACCGCCGGGAACGCGAGCGGAATCGTGGACGGTGCGGCGGCGCTCGTCATCACGAGCGCGCGGCATGCCGAGAAGCGCGACCTGAATCCCATCGGCCGGATCGCGTCGTGGGCCGTGACCGGGGTCGATCCGGACGTGATGGGGATCGGGCCGGTTCCGGCGACGCGCGCCGCGTTGAAGCAGGTCAATCTCAGCGTCGATGACGTGGATCTCTTCGAGATCAACGAGGCCTTCGCGGGGCAGTACCTCGCGGTCGAGAAGGAGCTGGGAAATCCGCGCGAGAAGACAAACGTAAACGGCGGAGCCATCGCGCTCGGGCATCCTCTGGGCGCGACCGGGACGCGGCTCATCCTGACCCTCCTCTACGAGCTGAGACGCCGGAAGAAGCGGTGGGGCGTGGCCGCGGCCTGCATCGGCGGGGGCCAGGGCATCGCGGCGGTCGTGGAATCGATTCCGTGAACCATCCCAGCGAGCGGGAGCTTATCTATGACTGGAACGTGGGAGACGGCGCTCCCCAGCGCCCACCCCGACGGGTCCAAGTCGTGGACGAGACCCTGCGTGATGGGCTCCAGTCGCCGTCCGTCGCCGATCCCGCAATCGCCGACAAGATCCGCGCGCTCCACCTCCAGGCCCGCATCGGCGTTCACGGAAACGATATCGGCCTTCCCGGGGCAGGTCCGCGCGCCCGGGAAGCGACGCTCGCCCTCGCGAAGGAGATCGTGAGCGCAAAGCTCGCGATCGAGCCCTACTGCGCCGCGCGCACGCTCAAGGCCGACATTGACCCCATCATCGAGATCACGCAGAAGACCGGACTGAGGATCGAGGCGGCTACGTTCATCGGTTCGAGCCCCATCCGCCAATACGCTGAAGATTGGGACCTCGAGCGAATGCTCCGGCACACCGAGGAAGCGGTCACGTACTCGGTCCGGAACAGCGTCCCGGTCATGTACGTGACCGAGGACACAACGCGCGCGCGCCCGGAGATATTGCGGAAGCTCTATACCGCCGCGATCGAGTGTGGCGCCCGGCGGGTCTGCGTCTCCGACACGGTGGGGCACGCGACGCCGGACGGGGCCGCGCGGGTCATCCGTTTCATGCGCGAGGTCGTGGACGGCACGGGGGAGAGGGTCGGCGTGGACTGGCACGGCCACCGCGACCGCGATCTCGCCGTCGCGAACGCGCTCGCTGCCCTCCGAGCCGGAGCCGATCGCGTCCACGGGACGATCCTCGGCATCGGCGAGCGGGTCGGGAACGCGCCGCTCGACCTCATCCTCGTGAACTTGAAGCTCCTCGGCTGGCTCGAGAGCGACCTCACGGCGCTCCCCGAATACTGCGAGCTCGTGTCGCGGGCGTGCCGCGTGCCGATTCCCTACAACTATCCCGCGCTCGGCCGCGATGCGTTCCGCACGGCGACGGGCGTCCACGCCGCCGCGGTGATCAAGGCGAGAAAGAAGGGCGACGCCTGGCTCGCGGACCGGGTCTACTCGAGCGTTCCCGCCGACTGGCTCGGGCTCAAGCAGCAGATCGACGTGGGGCCGATGTGCGGAGAGTCGAACGTGATCTTCTGGCTCGTCGAGCACGGCGAAGAGCCCGATCCCAAGCTGGTGGGACACATCTTCCAGCTCGCGAAGCAGCGAGAAACCGTTTTCGAGGATGGCGAACTCACGGAGATCGTGCGCGCGTTCAAGAAGCCGCAGGCAGGGACGGCCCGCGTTGGCTAAGTCCTACCGGATCGCGATCCTACCCGGAGATGGAATCGGTCCTGAGGTAACACGCGAAGGGGTCGAGACGCTCCGCTTGGTCGCCGGGATTCGGGGCTTCTCGCTCGAGCTGACCACGTATCCCTTCGGCGCGGACCACTACATGAAAACCAAGGAGACGTTCCCCCCCTCCGCTCTCGAGGAGATGCGGGGCCAGGACGCGATCCTCCTCGGTGCGATCGGCGATCCAAGGCTTCCCGTCGGGTTGCTGGAGAGGGCGATCATTTCCGGAATCCGATTCGGTCTCGATCTCTACGTCAATCTCCGACCGATCAAGCTGTTCGCCGCCGACCTCTGCCCGCTCAAGGGAAAAGGTCCCGAGGACATCGACATGATGGTGGTGCGCGAGAACACCGAGGACGTCTACGCCGGAATCGGCGGGTTCCTGAAGAAGGGGACGCCCGACGAGGTCGCGGTTCAGGAAATGATCTTCACGCGGAAGGGAGTGGAGCGCGTGATCCGCTACGCGTTCGACCTCGCCCGCCGCCGCGCGAAGGCGCGGAAGCTGACGCTGGTCGACAAGGCCAACGCGGTCGGGGCGATGGATCTTTGGACGCGCGCGTTCGAGGAGGTCGGCAGCGAGTATCCCGACATCGCGCGGGAGCACGCATACATCGACGCCGCCTGCATGTGGATGGTCAAGGATCCTGAAAGCTTCGACACCATCGTTGTTTCCAACATGTTCGGCGATATCCTGACCGACTTGGGGGCCGCCATCCAAGGGGGCATGGGGGTCGCCGCTTCTGGGAATATTCACCCCGGTCGGGTTTCCATGTTCGAGCCGATCCACGGCTCGGCGCCCAAGCACGCGGGGAAGAACGTGGCTTCGCCCATCGGCTCCATCCTCGCGGCGCAGCTGCTCTTGGACCATCTCGGCGAGCAGGAAGGGGGCGCGTTGATCGAGGAGTCTGTAGCCGAGCTCTTCTCTACCGGCCAACTGCACTCGGTAGGCACGGACAGCGGGATCGGGACCCGGGAGCAGGGGGAGTTGATTCGGGGGTCGCTCCGTAAACGCGTAGCCACCCCTACGTAGGCTGCTATCTCGTGCCGGGGTCTTGAAGTGCGGCCCCGTTTCTGCTAAACTTGTTCGATCTCATAAACCGAAGGGCCGTCAACTCGTGCAGCCAACAGGAGAGTGAGATCCCCCGCCACTCACTGTTTCGCCTCAAGTGTCCCTGTGGCTGTGCATCGTCGCCGGAGGGGCGCTGTCCACGCGTCGGACCTTGTCGAATATCCCTCAGCATCAGCAGTGTTCCTACCCATCCAATGCCAGAGGAGGGATTCATGAAGACCGCGGTACGGTTGGTCGCTCTCGGGATGCTCATCTCCGCGTGCTTCGCCGGGCCCGCGGCGGCTCAGTACATCAAGATCACCACGGACAACCCGACCGACAACACACGGATGAGGGCGGCCGGTACGACGATCCTGTCCATCACGCTCGATACCAATCACGACAAGGATGGCTCACTCCAGAGTTGTAACTCGCATAGTGCGGCGAACTGCGGGGCGACGTCGGACCCTGCGGCGCTCACCATCTTCAGCTTTCAGGTCTACTTGAGCGCGGTAGGTGGGACGGTAACGTGGGGGACGTTCACCCCGGATTCTTCCGCGTACACGACGCTTCAGACGCAGCTTCAGGACACTCATGATGTCGAGTTCACCTACCAGAGGCAGCCGGCGGGCTCGTTTACGAATCCGGGGCTGATGTCCATTGGGAAGATTCCGGTAACGATCACGAGCGGGTCTCCGGCCATCACCTTCCCTCGGTACCCGAACCTCCCGTTGGATGCGAACAGCTTCGGAACGGCGTTTGGGACGGCATGCGTCGCCACCGTGTTTGGGAACACGTACCTTCTAGGCGATCGGGCCGACCCATGCGGCACCGTCAGCGGCATTCCGACTGACTGGTACGACTCGGACGGCGCGCTCGCCCCCGCGGGAGCAAACACGTTCCCGAACATCACGGCGCCCGCTACGGCTTCGGCCGTCGAGGGAACGCTGATGGCGGCCATCACCGCCACCGCGACGGACGCGGACGCGGCGGACAACCTGACGATCACGCAGTCCGGCAAGCCGGCCGACTTATCGTTCACGGCGACGCCTCTAGGTCCCTCGCCGCGCACGGCCACGATATCCGGGACTCCCGGATTCAGCGATGCCGGTTCCTACAACATCGTGTGGACGGTCAATGACGGTGCCGGTGGGACGGCCACCGTGAGTACCGCCCTGGACATCGCGAATACGAATCAAGCCCCCACGCTCAATCAGCCGGCCAATATGACGGTGGACGAGAACGCGACGGCCGATCAGGTGCTCACGGGCGCCGACGCGGACGGGGACGCGCTCACCTTCGCAAAGGTCGACGGGCCGACGTACATGACGGTCACGACCACGAACGCCACGGCGGGGAACATCCATCTCGCACCCGGATTCTCGAACTCCGGGACCGCCCCGGCGACCGTTCGCGCGAGCGACGGCTCATTGAACACCGACAAGACCCTCACCATCACCGTGAACAACGTGAATCGCGCCCCGACCCTGGCCGCGATCACGGACATGACGGTGACCGAGGGGAGTACGGCGGATCAGGCGCTCACGGCGTCCGATCCAGACGGAACCGCCCTGACGTTCACCAAGGCGACGGGGCCGGGGTTCATGACGGTTACCACGACGAACGCCACGACGGGGAACGTGCATCTCGCGCCGATCGCGGGTGACGCGGCGGGCTCGCCCTACGCGGCGTCCGCCACCGCCTCGGACGGCGACATGAGCAACACGAAGAGCTTCTCGATCACCGTGAATCCGGGGGTGCCGCAGAACAGCGCTCCGACATTGTCGCAGCCGTCCAACATGACGGTGGACGAGGGTGCGACGGCGGATCAGGTGCTCACGGCGAGCGATCCGGACGCGGATGCCCTGACCTTCACGAAGGTGGCGGGTCCCGCGTTCATGACGGTTACGACCACGAACGCCACGACGGGGAACGTCCACTTAGCACCCGGTTTCTCGGATTCGGGGACCCACGGGGCGACCGTGCGCGCGAGCGACGGCAGCTTGAGCGACGACAAGTCGTTCACGATCACGGTGAACAACGTGAACCGCCCGCCGGCATTGGTACAGCCGTCCAACATGACGGTCGACGAGAACGCGACGGCGGATCAGGTGCTCACCGGGAGCGATCCGGACGCGGATGCCCTGACCTTTACGAAGGTGGCCGGTCCTGCGTTCATGAGCGTCACGACGACGAACGCCACGACGGGGAACGTCCACCTCGCACCCGGTTTCTCGGATTCGGGGACCGCCCCGGCGACCGTTCGCGCGAGCGACGGCTCATTGAACAGCGACAAGACCCTCACGATCACGGTGAACAACGTGAATCGCCCGCCGACTCTGGTACAGCCGGCCAACATGACGGTGACCGAGGGAGGCACGGCGGATCAGACGCTGACAGGGTCCGATCCGGACGGGGACGCCCTGACGTTCACGAAGGCGACGGGGCCGGGGTTCATGACGGTCGCGACCACGATTCCCCTGACGGGTAATGTCCATCTCGCGCCGATCGCGGGTGACGCGGCGGGCTCGCCCTATGCGGCGTCGGCCACGGCGTCGGACGCCACCCTGAGCGATACGAAGAGCTTCTCGATCACCGTGAATCCGGGGGTGCCGCAGAACAGCGCTCCGACATTGTCGCAGCCTACCAACATGACGGTGGACGAGGGGGCGATGGCGGATCAGGTCCTCACGGCGAGCGATCCGGACGCGGATGCCCTGACCTTCACGAAGCTGGCCGGTCCCGCGTTCATGACGGTCACGACCACGAACGCCACGACGGGGAACATCCACTTAGCACCCGCTTTCTCGGATTCGGGGACGTTCTCGGCGGCGGTCCGAGCGAGTGACGGCAGCCTGAGCGACGACAAGTCGCTCCAGATCAGGGTGAACAACGTGAATCGCCCGCCGACTCTCGTGCAGCCGTCCAACATGACGGTGACCGAGGGAGGCACGGCGGATCAGACGCTGACAGGGTCCGATCCGGACGGGGACGCCCTGACGTTCACGAAGGCGACGGGGCCGGGTTTCATGACGGTCACGACGGCGACTCCGACGACGGGAAGCGTCCACCTCGCGCCGATCGCGGGTGACGCGGCGGGCTCGCCCTATGCGGCGTCCGCTACGGCCTCGGACGGAGACCTGAGCGACACGAAGAGTTTCTCGATCACGGTGAATCCGGAGGCCCCGGGGAACCGTCCTCCGACGTTGACGCAGCCGACCAACATGACGGTGGACGAGGGGGCGACCGCGGATCAGGTGCTGACGGCGAGCGATCCGGACGCGGATGCACTGACCTTCACGAAGGTAGCGGGTCCCGCGTTCATGAACGTCTCGACGACGAACGCCACGACGGGGAACGTCCACCTTGCACCCGGATTCACGGATGCCGGGACCCAGGGAGCGACCGTCCGAGCGAGCGATGGGAGCTTGAGCGACGACAGGTCGTTCACGATCACGGTGACCAACGTGAACCGCCCGCCGACCCTGGCCGCGATCACGGACATGACGGTGACCGAGGGGGCCACGGCGGATCAGGCGCTCAGCGGGTCGGATCCGGACGGGGACGCCCTGACGTTCACGAAGGCAACCGGGCCGGGTTTCATGGCGGTCACGACGGCGACTCCGACGACGGGAAGCGTCCACCTCGCGCCGATCGCGGGTGACGCGGCGGGCTCGCCCTATGCGGCGTCCGCCACGGCCTCGGACGGCGACCTGAGCGACACGAAGAGCTTCTCGATCACGGTGAATCCGGAGGCCCCGGGGAACCGTCCTCCGACGTTGACGCAGCCGACCGACATGACGGTGGACGAGGGTGCGACCGCGGATCAGGTGCTCACGGCGAGCGATCCGGACGAGAACGCGTTGACCTTCACGAAGGTGGCCGGCCCTGGGTTCATGACGGTTACGACGACGAATGCCACGACTGGGAACATCCATCTCGCGCCCGGATTCTCGGACGCGGGGATCTACCCGGCAACGACCTACCCGGCAACGGTGCGCGCGAGCGACGGCAGCTTGAGCGACGACAAGTCGCTCCAGATCACGGTGAACAACGTAAACCGCCCGCCGACTCTGGTGCAGCCGACCGACATGACGGCGACCGAGGGGAGTACGGCGGATCAGGCACTCACCGGGTTCGATCCGGACGCGGAGGCCCTGACGTTCACGAAGGCAACCGGGCCGGGGTTCATGGCGGTAACGACGACGACTCCGACGACGGGGATCGTCCATCTTGCGCCGATCGCGGGGGACGCGGCGGGCTCGCCCTATGCGGCGTCCGCCACGGCGTCGGACGGTGCCCTGAGCGACACGAAGAGCTTCACAATTACCGTGAGCCCGGCTTCGGTGGACCACGCGCCGGCCGTGGCTGCGCCTTCAGCCATCAACGGCGAAGAGGGTGGCGTGATCGCCTTCAGCGTCAGCGCCAGCGACCCCGATGGAGACGCGATCGAATCCTTCACGGCGGAGTTCTCGTTGCCCGAGGGAAACGACGCTTCTTTCACGACCGACGCTTCGAAGACGACCGGCAACTTCGTGTGGCACCCGAAGTCCGGGGACGCGGGATCGTATTCCGTGACGTTCACGGCTTCGAACGGGCTCTCGGGATCAGCTACGACGCAGCTCGGCGTTGACCGAGCCGGCACCGGCGTGAACGGTCTCTTCACGTGGACTCCGCAGGCGGGGTCCGAGGGCGTCTACGACGTCGTGTTCACCGCGACCGATGCCGGCGGAACGAGCACGTTCACGAGCACGATCACCATCGTTGGCGGCTCGGCTTCGCCGCGTCCGGCGGCGGCCCTGGCTCCCCAGGCTCCTCTGAAGGGCCCGATCATCAGTGGGCCGAGCACGGTTTCAGGTACGACGGGGACCGAAGTGACCGTCAGCGTCTATGCGACGTCGGACCCGACCACAGGCGCTTCCGCCGGCTCGCCTCGGGTCAGATTGATCTCCCGCGCTGCCCGAGCGGTCCAGGCTATCGAGCTCACCGCCGATCTTTCCAATCTCCCCGCCGGGAACAATGCGCAGTTCAACATCATCGCGGGGCAGGCGAATGCGGCTCCGACCTTGACGCAGCCGTCGAACATGACGGTGGATGAGGGGGCAACGGCGGATCAGGTCCTGTCCGGCTCGGATCCGGATGGGGACGCTCTGACGTACACGAAAGCGGACGGTCCCGGGTTCATGACGGTCACCACGACGAACGCCACGACGGGGAACGTACACCTCGCACCCGGCTTCTCGGATGCGGGCGTCCACGGGGCGACGGTGCGCGCGAGCGACGGTGCCCTGAGCGACGAGAAGTCGTTCCAGATCACGGTGAATAACGTGGAAGGGGCGTTCGAGGCGGACGTGTCCGTCTCCGACGGAGATCGGGTCATCCGTCTCGCTACGGGCAGGCCATTCTGGTGCGTCCAGATCGAGCCTGTCGGGGGGAACTTCAGCATCAACGACATCATTCCTTCCTCGATCGTTGCGAGGTTCGGCGGGGTGGAGATCCCCATTCTCGCGGCGAGGAAGTTCGGCCGTAAGGGCAAGGATCACGATAGAGACATACGGAGCGATGGAGTCCAGGAGAGAGAGCGCGACCTGGACGGCGATGGAGTCCGTAACGGAAATAACAGTCGCGAAGAAGGAGGGGACTCGGCATTCCAGGCCTGCTTCTCGAAGGAGGGCGTCCGCATCCTCTTCGCGAGCCTCCCGGACGGACGCCAAACAGTCGAGGTGACCATCGCGGGCAACCTCACCGGCGGCGGAGCCTTCGAAGGCACGGTTTCGGTCATCGTCGTGAAGGGCGCTTTGGGTGCGCTGGCGCACGCGAACGCCACGCCGAACCCGTTCAACCCGCAGACGGTGATC
>DASXTQ010000008.1:0-51026 GCA_036505295.1 Candidatus Eiseniibacteriota bacterium | reverse complement strand
ATCGGGAATCAGCACCTCCACCCTCGCGGACGGGATCTCGGTCCGAATCGCGCGGATCGTAGCGGCGAACTGGAACGCGCCGCCGTCGGGAAGCTCGTCCCGGTTCACGGAGGTCACGACCACGTACCGGAGCCCGAGCTGGCGCGCAGCCTGCGCCACGCGTGCAGGCTCCTCGGGGTCGACCGGAAGCGGCTTCCCGCTCCGGATGTCGCAGAAGGGGCAGGAGCGGGTGCACACGTTCCCCAGAATGAGGAAGGTGGCGGTATGGCGCGAGAAGCAATCGCCGATATTCGGGCAGTTCGCGCTCTCGCACACGGTGTGGAGATCGAGCGTTCGTAGGATTGCCTTCGTCTCGAGGTAGGCCTTCCCGGCTGGAATCCTCGCCTTGAGCCACTCCGGCCGCCGCAGAGGCGGCGGCTCGGCGCTCAGTCTCTCATACGAACGGAGCGGCTTTCGCTTCTCCCCAGCCTCCGTTCGTCTATCGGACGCAAGCCCCAGCGGAATCGCCCCGCCTCGCGCAGGCGAGGCGGTCGATGGGATCCCGGCCGGCGACACGCGCCTCTCAGAAGTGGATCGATCGTCCATCGGTCGCGAACATGGCCTCCATCGTGGCCTCGGCAAGGGTCGGGTGCGCGTGAACGACGTCCGCCAGCTCGAGCGCCGTCGCCTCGAAGTGGCGCGCGACCACGGATTCCGCGATCTGCTCCGTCGCGAGCACGCCGATGATGTGGACACCCAGAATCTCCCCGCTCGAGGCGTCCGCGACAGCCTTCACGAAGCCGTCGCCTTGCCCCAGGATTCCCGCTTTGGAATTGGCGATGAACGGAAACTTCCCGATCTTGACCGCGCGCCCTGAAGCGCGTGCCTGGGCCTCGCTCATGCCGACGCTCGCGACCTGGGGGTGGCAGTAGGTGCAGTTCGGAATCGCCTGATAGTTCAAAGGGTGCGGGCGCTTTCCGGCGATTTTCTCGACCGCGACGATGCCTTCATGCGATGCAACATGCGCGAGTGCTAGGCCCGGAACAATGTCGCCGATCGCGTAGATTCCGGGAACGTTTGTCTCCATGTACTCGCTCACGCGAACCAATCCGCGTTCCACCGCGATGCCCAGCGCCTCGAGCCCGATGCCCTCCGTGCGGGGCTTCCGACCGGCCGCCATGAGGACGCGTTCGGTGTGATAGCGCTCGAGCTTGCCCTGGACCTCGACCTCGCTCCACGCTTGGTCCCCCTCGACCCGCACGCTCTTGATCGAAGCGCTCACCATGATCTCCATGCCCTGCCGGGTGAACGAGCGCTGGAGCGCTTCCGAAATCTCGGCGTCCTCGAGCGGCATGAGCCGAGGCTCCCTCTCGATCAGGACGATCTTGGAGCCGAACGAGTGATAGATCGATGCGAACTCGACGCCCACCGCCCCCGCGCCGATCACGAGGAGCGACTCCGGAACGCGATCCAAGCTCAAGATGTCGTCGCTGGAAAGCACGACGCGGCCGTCGACCGGCGCCATGGGCAGCGAGCCCACGCTCGATCCGGTGGCGAGCACGATCGCCCCCGCCTGGACCTCGCTCGTCCCCCCGACGGCGTCGGTCACCGCGATCCGGTCCTTGGCCTTGAGCCGGCCCGTGCCTTTGATCGTGACGACCTTGTTCTTCTTGAGCAGGGACTCGGTGCCCATCAGGTTCTTCTTCACGACCCGGTCCTTCCGCTCCATCGCGGCTTTCAAGTCCAGGGAGACTTCCGAGACGCGGACCCCGAGCTCCCCCGCGCGGCGCGCGAGCAGGAGGACTTCCGCGGTCTCGAGCAGCGCCTTCGTGGGAATGCAGCCCAGGTGAAGGCACGTGCCGCCTACCTTCTCCTTCTCGATGAGCGCCGTCTTGAGCCCCAGCTGTCCGGCACGGATCGCGGCGACGTACCCGCCTGGTCCGCCGCCCAAAATGGCGACGTCGTAGCGTTCGCCGTTCATCAAACCTCCTGGTTACGTTTTCGGCTGCTGCGCGAGCCTCGCCCGAATGATGGGCTCGAACAGATCGATGGGAATCGGAAAAATTGTCGTCGAGTTGTTCTCGGTCGCGATCTCAGCGAGCGTTTGCAGGTACCGGAGCTGCATGGCGAGCGGCTGCGTGGCGATGACCGCGGCCGCCTCGGAGAGCTTCTGCGACGCCTGAAGCTCGCCTTCGGCATTGATCACCTTGGCGCGGCGCTCGCGCTCCGCCTCCGCTTGCCGCGCAATGGCGCGCTGCATCTCTTGAGGCAGATCCACGTTCTTCACCTCGACGGTGCTCACCTTGATGCCCCAGGGCTCGGTGTGGCGGTCGATCACGAGCTGAAGCTCCTGGTTGATCTTTTCCCGTTTGGAGAGAAGCTCGTCCAAATCGGCCTCGCCCAGGGTGCTGCGCAACGTCGTCTGCGCAATCTGGGACGTGGCGTAGAGGTAATTCTCCACTTCGAGCACGGCCCGGTTCGCGTCGAGGACGCGGAAGTAGATCACGGCGTTCACCTTGACCGTCACGTTGTCCTTCGTGATCACGTCCTGCGGCGGCACGTCCATGGCGACGGTTCGGAGCTGCACGCGGACCATCTTGTCGATGACCGGGATGAGCAGGATGAGACCCGGGCCTTTAGCCCCGATGGCACGCCCCAGGCGGAACACCACGCCCCGCTCGTATTCGCGAAGGACCTTGATGGCGCTCGACAGCACCAAGATCGCCAGAAAGATCAGTACCGCCGCGGAAACAGAAACCATCGCCTTTCCCCCTCCCTAAGCTTTCCGGACGCGTAGCCGCATGCCGTCGATGCGATCGACGACCACGGGCGCTCCCTTCTCGATTCGCTCGTCCGCTTCCGCCACCCAATATTCCCCGTGCACGAAAATCCGCCCTTCGTGGGGACCGAGCTCCGTCAACGCAACCCCGCGCTCTCCTACGAGCCCCTCCCGACCGGTCAGGGGCTTCCGCCGGAGCGCGCGGAACCCCGCGCCGACCACGAAACCGAAGAATAGCACCGTCGCGATCACGACCGTAACGATCACCGAGAGCGAGACACGCATGGCGCCTCCATCTCCACTCAGCAAGACAAGAGAACCAAGCACCAGCGACACGATTCCTCCGACCGCGAGCAGACCGTGGCTCTGCACCTTGATGTCCACGGCGAAGAGCAGCATCGCGAATAGGATCAAAAACAGCCCGGTCATGTTTACCGGCAGAGCCTGGAACGCAAGGAAGGCGAGGAGGAGACAGATCCCGCCCACGATGCCGGGCAGAATCGCGCCCGGGTTCGAAAGCTCGAAGAGGATCCCGTAGAACCCGAGGATGAAGAGAATGTACGCGATGTTGGGATCGAGAATCCGCCCCAGGATCTTCTGCCGCCAGGTCGCCGAGACCTCGTGCACCACGGCGTCCTTCGTGTGCAGGGTCCGCGTGAGACCCGCGATCGTGACCTTCTTCCCGTCGATCCGACGCAAGAGCTCGTTCAGGTCGCGGGCGACGTAATCCACGACGTGGAGCCTCAACGCCTCGTCTTCGGGCAGCGAGCCCCCTTCGCGCACCGCCTTCTCCGCCCAGTCGGCGTTGCGCCCTCGCTGAGCGGCGAGCGACCGGATATAGCTCACGGCGTCGTTTTTCACCTTACGGGCGAGATCCTTGCCTGTGTCCCCTCCCCCCACGTTGACCGGGGTCGCCGCGCCGATCGAGGTGCCCGGCGACATCGCGGAGACGTGGGCGGCGTACGCGATGAACGTCCCCGCGGAGGCCGCGCGGCCGCCGGCGGGGGAAACGTAGACGACGACCGGAACCTCGGAGATGAGGATGCGCTTGATGATGTCGCGCATGGCGGTATCGAGTCCGCCCGGCGTGTCGAGCCGGATCACGAGCGCCTCGCGCTTGTCACGCTCGGCCCGACCGATCGCCTGGACGATCACCTGGGCCGAGATCGGCTGAATCGCTCCGTCCATGGTGAGGACGTCGACCACGGGCTTGTCGGCGGAGGGTGCCTTAGCCGCGGGCGGGGCGGCCCCGAGAAGTAGGACAGCGGCACACGCCGTGACGGCGACGCGCATGCATCGCTTCCCGCGGGGTGCAGGTTTGCGCAGGACCACGGCGGTCAGCTCCGTTCCTTGGTAGCCTGAATGGCCTCCGGGCGGCGGATCCGGTTCCGCTCGTCGACCGCGACGATGGTCGGGACGTGGCGCAGGATCTCCTCGCGCTCCATGAGCGCGTAGGTGAGGATGATCACGGTGTCCCCTACGTGAGCGAGACGCGCGGCGGGCCCGTTCAGGCAGATGACCCCCGATCCTCTTGGGCCGCGGATGGCATAGGTATCAAAACGCTCGCCGTTGTTGACGTTCAGGATCTGGACCTGCTCATTCGGCAGGATATCCGCGGCGTCCATCAGGTCCGCGTCGATCGTCACCGAGCCTTCGTAGTTCAGGTCGGCTTCGGTGACCGTCGCGCGATGGATCTTCGACTTGAACACGGCTAGGCGCACGCGAGGACGGCCTCCCTGGCGGCGGCGAAGTGGCGCTCCGGGGCTGTAGACGGGACGGCGCAGCCCGGTCCCAGGATGAAGTGGGTCCCGCCGGATTCTTCGATCGACGCGCGGGCCTGCGCCTGCACGGCATCGGGCGGTCCTTCGACCATCACGCCCTCATGGTCGATCCCCGTGAGAAGCGTTTTTTCGGTGAGCGGCTTCATGTCGATGATCGACGGGTTGGTGGGCTCATGCGCCGCCCACGAGAGGATCGATACCGGGTAATCCAGGTGCTCGCGCAGAAAGGCGCGCGGGCCGCACACGTGGATCGTGTTGAGCGAGCCGCGCTTCGCTTCCTCGAGCACGCGGAGATCGTAGGGGCGGCCGAACTCCGCGAGCAGCTCCTTGTCGATCACCGTCGCGTTTCCGTAGTCGGTCGTCGCGAAGAAAATCCCGGAGCACCCTCGTTGCATCGTCTCGCGGACGAACGCGGCAAAGGTCTGCGTGATCGCGCGGAGAGCGCCGTGAACGCGCTCGCCGTGGCGCCGGAGGTGATCCAGGAAGACGGCGTCGTCGTTCACGAGGTCCGCGGCAATCGAGATCGGGTTGAACACGGTCATGAGCCAGTCGGTGTCCCCCTGTACCTGCGCCGCGATCCGCTCCTCCGCATCGAGCATCTCTCCCAGGGTCCCTTTCGTGGGATCGAGGGGACGGATCCGGTCCCAACCGCCGGGCTCCCGTACGGGCGCCTGGACGACTTTGGGTTTGTCGAGCGGGCCCGAACCCGGCCGCTCTGTCCGCACTCCCCAATCCTCCACATGGTACGAGGCCCGGGGGTTGACCTTCATGAGGTCCCAGTCGTACGTCTTCTGGAATGAGAGCATGGCTTTAGCCAGCGCCTCCGCCGATCCCTCCCGGTCGTAGAAATGCCGCCAGAAGGACATCGGGGGCCGGTCCGTGCGCTCGCCCCGAAGCGTCTTCCGGATTCTTTCGCGTCGCGTCATGCTATTCGCGCCTTCCACGGGCCAGGTTAAGTCCTTGCAAGTCTTTGCAGCGTGGGGGCAAGATAGCGATGGTACACGGAACCCCAACCCCCCACAAGCCTGCTCGAGTCATCGCAAGCTGCCGGATGGACTTGGGATAGCGCCATGCAAGTCATTCGACATCTCCCCCTTCCGCTTACCCGCTTCACCGCACTTTGGATGCTGATGATAACCCTTGCGCTTCTCGCGACCGGCTGCGCCTCGAGCGCAAGGGTCAAGGGGACGCTGGTGGAGGTCCACGGCGTGATCCGGGATCGGGAGGGAGTCGGAATCGAAGGAATCGCAGGATGTTTCAGCCAGCCCGAGGACGGAGGTTGGCGTACGATTGTCGCGGCTACCCCTACTACGCCAGCGCGTCCGGGGGCGTGAAGGGCTGCGGCACCCGCACCGGCTGACTCAGCACGCGCCCGTAGAAATCCTCGTACATCGGGATGATCTTCTCCACGTTGTAGTGCTCGATCGCCGCGCGGCGCGCGGCCTCCGACATCGCCGCGTGGCGCCTGTCGTCGGAGAGGATCTCGATCGAGCGGCGGGCCATGCCCTCCACGTCGCCGACCGGCAGAAGATACCCGGTCTCGCCGTTTCGAACCAGCTCGGGCAGCCCCTCTGCGTTCGACGCGATGACGGGCACGGCGGCGGACATCGCCTCCAGAGCGGCCAAACCGAAGCTCTCGTGCCTGCTCGGCAGAAGGAAGAGGTCCGCGCAGCCGATGACCTCCTCCACGGCATCCAGCTGTCCGAGCCAGCGGATCCACTTCGTCACGCCCAGCTCGTCCGCCACCTCACGCGAGGGCACGCGCTCCGGCCCGTCCCCCACGAGGAGGAGCCGGCTCGGAACCTCGCGCCGAACCGCGGCGAAGACGCGCACGACGTCCGGCACGCCCTTGCTCGCTCGGAAGTTCGAGATGTGGAGGAGCAGCCGCTCCCCTTTCTTCACGAACTGCTCCTTGCGGCAGGAGCTTTCGAGGCGCGGGGCGAACCGGGTCGTGTCCACGAAGTTCGGGATGACCTCGATGCAGTTCTCCAACCCGAAGACATCGAGTGTCTTTTCTTTCAGGAATCGGGAGACCGCGGTCACCCCGTCGCTCTGCTCGATGCCGAATCGCGTCAGCGGCCGAAACGAGGGATCCGCCCCGACGAGGGTGATGTCCGTGCCGTGGAGGGTGGTGACGATCTTGAGCTTGGTCGACCGCGCCACCTGCCGCGCGAGGTAGGCGCAGACCGCGTGCGGTACGGCGTAGTGCGCGTGCAGCACGTCGAGCTGGATCTCGTCCGCGACCTCGGCGAGCTTCGCCGCGAGCGCCAGCGTGTAGGGCGGGTATTGGAAGAGCGGATAGGCCAGCATCTGCACTTCATGGAACACCACGTTTTCCTGGAACTGCTTGAGTCGGAACGGAAGCGCGTAGGAGATGAAGTGCACCTCATGGCCGCGCTTCGCCAGCTCCATTCCCAGCTCGGTCGCGACGACGCCCGAGCCGCCATGTGTCGGATAGCAAGTGATGCCGATTTTCACGCGATCAGTCCCCCGCCGGCACGAGCAGGTGCGCGCCCGGCTTTGTTACCTTCTCCCGGAGCGTCTCCACGAGGCCCGCCCCGTGATTGGCCTCGTATCCAAGGATGGACATGCTGCGCTCCTGAAGGCCTCCCTTCGGAAAGAGGCTTCCTCTCGCGCGGCGGATCTTCTGCACGGATTCTTCGTGGCGCCGTTTCCAGACCTGCATGAGCTTCTTTTCCAAGACCTGCCCCTCGTGGATCACCTTGCCGGTCGCTGTTTCGACCGCCGCCTTGAGCGAGGGGTCGAACGCGGTCACCGCCGCCTCGAGCCTCCTCATGCTCTCGATCCATCCCGACCGCTCTTTCTCGAAGAGCGCGGGGAAGTCGACCGGGAGAAGCCGGGAGAGCAGTTCCCGGATTACGACCTCCACGTCACCCGCCAGCGCGCTCCATTCGATGCCGAAGCGCTCGAGCGTCTTCGATATCTTCCGTTCGAGGATCGTGGCGCCCGCGCGCGGAACGACCGCCGGCGGCTTCATTTCAAACAAAGGATACAACGCGTTCACCTGGGCCCAATACGCGACCTCGGCAGGACCGCCGACGTAGGCGGCCGTCGGAAAAAGATAATCCTGCATCAGAGGCCGTAGAAGCACTCCCGGGCTCACGTTCTCCGGCTCCCGGCGCGCCTTCGCGAGAAGCTCCCGGGCGGCGATCGTGCGGCCCGTTTCCGCAAGGCGCAGGGTGCCGTCTCCCGAAAGCCTGAGCGCCTCACGGGTCTCGCCGTGCCAGAAGAGGTTCAGCTCCTGGCCGGTGCGCGCGATCTGGGCGTGGTAGCCGGCGGCCGAAAGCTCCGCCCCGGTTACGCGGGCAGCCTCGGCCGACCGACCGCCCAGCTCGATTTCCCGCTCGAAGATGGGCAGGGCGAGACGTTTCGCATCGCGATCTCCGGGATCGAAAACGAGCGCGCCCCAGGGCACGACCCATCCGCCCGCGAGCCGGGCAAATGCATCGATCCACCCGGATCCGGGCGAGTAGGACCCGCGAAGCCGATCGACGACTTCCTCCCGGAACCCGGCGGAGCCGAGCGCCTCCCCAACCTCGCCCACGAGATCCGCGATGGGATCTCCCAGCGCCACGCGAGAGAGCGACACGCCGCGCGGAGCAGCCTCGAGCGGATACTCGAATTCCCGCGGCTCCACCGCGCCGTCTCCCACGATGATCCGGCGAACTTCCTCGAAATCATGGTCGTCGGACGCGATCCAAAAGATCGGCACGACCGGCCGGCCGGAGGCAGCTTCCAGGTCCCTCGCGAACGCGATCGCGGTGATGGCCTTGTACAGGGTATAGAGCGGTCCGCCAAAGAGCCCGGGTTGTTGCCCCGCCACGACCACCAAGGTGTCCGGACGCGCGAATCGATCCAGGCTCGCACGCGAAGCTTCGAGAAATCCCCACCGCTCGGCCTGGCGCTTCAGAATCGACGCCATCTCCGCCCGTCGCGAAGCCGGATAATCGCGCGTGGCTCCCGCCTGGACGCACGATGCGGGATCCCGGTAGTCGACGGGGTAAAAGCGGCGCACCCGCTCGGGTGCGTTCAGGAAATCCCGGTAGATCGCGGAGGGGTAGAGCAGCTTTTCGAGCTCAGATGACGTTGGTCTCCTCCACTACGGCTCCAGCCGCGAAGCGGTTCAAGCTCAGGGGGTCGATGCTCACGCACCGCGCCGCTCCATCCACGATCAGCTCCGAGAGCGCCGCGCCGATGGCGGGACTGTGCATGAACCCGTGGCCGCTGAAGCCGACCGCGAGATAGAGCCCCTTCACCTCGTCGACTGAGCCCACGATGGCGTGATGGTCGGGCGTCGTGTCGTAGAGCCCGGCCCAGCCGTTCAGAATCTTGGCCCTCTCGAGAATCGGCGCGCGCATCAAGGCGGCCTCCACGAGCTTTTCCAGATAGGCGTCATCCACGTTCATGCTGAACGTGGGAGGGTCGGATTTGTCGACCATGCCGAGCATGATGCCTCCGGTTTCTTTTCGGAAATACAGCCCGGTCCCTGAGTCGATGATGAACGGGATCGGGTCGGGGATCTCCGGGAAAGTCTCGGTCATGAAGAGGTGCCTCCGGTACGGCACGACGGGAACCTCAACTCCGAGGGGCTTCACCAGCGCCGGGATCGCGGGGCCCGCGGCGGCCACGACCACGCTCGAGGAAAACTCGCCGATCGAGGTTTGGAGACCCTGTGCTACTCCGCGCTCCGCGACGATCTGCTGCACTTCCGCCTGTTCGTGGAACACGGCTCCGCGCTGCTTGGCCGCGTTCGCGAACGCGATCGTCACCTCGTAGGGCCCGGCGAAGCCGTCTTTGGCTGAGTGGGTCGCTCCGTACACATCGTCCGTACGGAGGAAGGGCCATTGGGAGGCCACCTCCTCAGGCGTGAGGAGAGAGACTTGAACCCCGAAGCGCCGCTGAAACGCGACACGCGCCTTGAACTGCTCGAGCTGCTCGGGCGAGACGGCCAGAAAGAGATAGCCGACCTGGTGAAACTCGGCGTCGGCGCCAAGGATCTCCTTGAAGCGCTCGTAGAACGCGATGGAGTAGAGCGAGAGCTTGATATTGGTCTCGGTCGTAAACTGCGCGCGGATGCCTCCCGCGGAGCGCCCGGTGTTGCCGCTCCCGAGAAGCTCGCGCTCGAAAACGTGGGGCTTCCAGCCGCGAAGCGTGAGATGGTAGGCGATGCTCGCGCCGATCACGCCCCCGCCGATGATGAGCGCGTCGGCGCGCTCCGCCACGAGGCCTTACGCCCCCTCGAGCGCCGGCTCCCCGACGAAGGGATTGGTCCGGATCTCGAGGCCGATCGTGGTCTCGGGGCCGTGCCCGGGGTAGACCCGGGTCTCTCCGGGAAATCGGAAGAGCCGCTCGCGGATGGAGCGGACGAGGGTCGGCCAATCGCCGCCGGGGAGATCGGTCCGCCCGACCGAGCCGCGGAAGAGCACGTCCCCCGCGATCAGCCCTTCCGCCGTCACGAAGGTCACGCTCCCAGGTGAGTGTCCGGGCGTATGGATCGCCCGAACCTCGATGCCGGGCACTCCTACCTCCTCGCCATCTTCGATCGCGTGGGCGATGGGAGCGGAACCCTGCCATGAAAGCCCGATCCCGGCGGCCTGCTCCGCCGCACGCTCGTACAGCGGCCGGTCGGCGGCGTGGAGCCACAGCGGCGCGCCGGTGGATTCGTGGAATCGCTTCACGGCGTGGATATGGTCGACGTGGGCGTGGGTGATGAGGATGCGTTTGACGTCGAGCCCGCGCCGCGATATCTCCGCGAGCACCTGCTCGCTCTCGAGGGATGGATCGACGACGATCGCCTCGGTTCCTGACGCGGCGGTGAGAAGATAGAGGTTGTTGTCGAGCGGGCCGACCGAGAACCGCTCCACCTGCACGGTCAGGCCTTACACGCGGTGATCGCCGTGATGCCGAACATGGGAAGCCCGACCATGTCCACGTCCTTGAACCCCGCCTTCTCGAGCAGTGAGTAGAGCTCCGACCGGGTCAGCGCTTCCGCGAAGCGCGGGCCGTAGCTCGCCAGCGCGTTAAGCCGGAACAAGGCTGCCTCGCGCGGCTCGGCTTTCGAATCCTCGAGGATGAACTCGGTCACGAGCAACATCCCACCCTTGCGAAGGGAAAGGGTCACGGCCTCGAGGATCTTCGGCAGATCCGGCCGGCTCCGCTGGGAAAGGTAATGGGAGAGGAGCACCAGGTCGTACTCGCTGCCCGGCTTTCCCTCATCGGGGTACCCCGCCTCGAAATGGACCCTGTCTTCGAGCTTGGTCGAGCGGATGAACTCTTCCGCCAGATCGCGGAAAATCGGCCGGTCGAAAAGGGTGGCCTGGAGCTGCGGGTAGCGGCGCGCCAGACAAAGCGCCCCGGCACCGGTGTGGCTCCCCACGTCCAGCATGCGGGAATACGTGCTGAATTCGATGTCGAGGATCTCGGCCAAGCGCATCATCAAGGCGTATGCGCCGTTGTGGAACGCGCGGGCGAGTGCCAGGTCCATCCCGTCGATGGCATCCGGTGGAAGCGGGGGCGTGCCCCGGCGCACCGTGTCCCCGAGCCCCTGCCAGATGCCAAAGAGGGGATCGCGCATGAAGCGAACGAGATCGACGTAGGAGCCGGGGGATCCTTCCACGAGGTATGCGTTTGAGACCTCGTCGTTTCGGTAGCGATCCCCGTTCCGATGAAGGAACCCCAACGCGCAGTTCGCGTCCAGGAGCGCTTCCATTCCCACAGGGTCGGCCCCTGTTTCCTGGGCGATCTCCGGCGCGGTCTTGGGCCCGCCGAACAGAACGGTGAATACCTTGAGATCCACGGCCGTCAGGAGCGCCTGGCTGGCCCAGAACCCCGTTGCCACCTGCAAGATAGGCACGGGGCTGCGACGCCCCGATACCGAGGGGAGAGGCCCCGCCGCACGACCCATCTGATTCATGACATGCTCCTCACCGACTTCATACTAGGGGACGGGACCGGCTCATACAAGCGTGGCCCTCGTGGCTTTGGATGCCGGGACTCATAGAAGGTCGCGCTCGGATTCGCTGGTCTCGATCCGGACGCGCGCGAGCTCCCGATCGATTTCCATAACCGCGTCCCGCAAGAGGGCTCCCTTGTCGCGGTACGGCACGAAAGCGGACTTGAAGCCGTTCATGAGGATCTGCCGGACGTCCGTCGGGGTGAGCGCGAACGTGCGCACCGCCCGATCCAGCTCGTCGGTCATGGTCGTGGAAGAAACGAGCCGGTTGTCCGTATTGAGGGTGACGCGGACCCCAAGCCTCAGGTAATCCCGAAAGGGATGCTCCTCGAATGTGGGGGTGGCTCTGGTCTGAACGTTGGAAGTGAGACACATTTCCAGCGGGATGCGATGGTCGTTCACGTAATCCAGGGTCAGGAGGTCTTCGCGGAGGCGCGTCCCATGTCCGATCCTATGCGCCCCGCAGTGATGGAGCGCCTGACGGATGCTGCCGGGCCCGAACGCCTCACCCGCGTGGACGGTCACGTTGACGTTGTTGCGCAAGACGCGGTCGAAGGCCTCCCGATGCGCCTTGGCGGGATAATCCTTTTCCGCGCCCGCCAAATCGAACCCGACGACCCCGCGCCCGACGTACGCCACCGCAAGATCGGCCAGCTCCAAAGATAGCTTCGGGCTCAGGTGCCGGATGCCGCAGATGATGGTCCCGGTCCGAATCCCGTAGCGGCCGCCCGCTTCGGCGAGCCCGCGCAGCACGGCGTCGACCGTGTCGTGGAGCCTGAGCCCGCCCTTTACGTGGAGCGCTGGACAATAGCGGACCTCCATGTAGCGGACGTTCTCCATATGCGCGTCTTCCGCGAGCTCGAAGGCGACGCGCTCGAGCGCTTCCCTCTTTTGCAAGATCGAGAGCGTCAGGTCGAACGCCTTGAGGTAGGTCGGAAGGCTGACGCCCGCGGTCAGCCGGTCGAGAAAGCTCCGAAGCTCGACCTCGCCCCGCACCTCGAGGCGGATGCCTTGCTCCTTCGCCAGGGTGAAGAGCGATTTGGGGCGGATGGATCCGTCAAGGTGAACGTGGAGGTCGGTTTTCGGCAGCGCGTGGAGGATCGAGCGGCGGCGCCGGGCGTCACCCCACGGCGACGTCCGCCGTCGCGGCGGCGATCGGCGCACCAAGCTCTCCCACGGTGGAGTACGAGAGTCCCGAGAATGCGGGGACCGCTTGGGCAAGGCGGAGGAATATCCGCTCGGGATCGGGGTCAGTTACCGGCAGGACGCCGAGCGCATGGCCCAAATCTTGGAGAATGCGCCAATCCTCGCGTGTGTCGCCGCGGATCGTGAGCACCTTTCGGATGCGCTGGACGCGGCCCTTCGAGTTCGTGAAGGTCCCTTCCTTCTCCGCGAACGTGACACCCGGCAGAACCCAGTGCGCGCGGTCCGATACCGGCGAAGGCACGAAGTCGACCACCAGAAGCAGATCCACCTTCTTGAGCGCACGCTCCACGATCGCGGGATCCCCGAATAGGTCGAGCGGACCTCCGCGCAAGAACACGAGCGCCTTGATGGTGCCCTCGGCCGCGGCGCGCATCATGTCGCGGACGCCGAGGCCGCTCGCTCCCGGCGCCACGCCGCAGAGCGCGGCCCCCCGCGCGTTCGGGTCCTTGTCACCCTCGATCGTGAATTTCTTGTACACGACCTCCTGCTGCGGCCTCGGTGGGAAGTCGACGTTCAAGACGCCGAGCCCGTCCTTGAAGACGGCCCGGGTGAGGTAGCACTCCTCGTTGGTCAGCGTCCCGGATCCCACGACCCCCACGGCGCGAGCGCCATGGCGGACGATGATGTCCCTCAGGGCCTGCGCGATGTCCAGAATCGCCTGTTTCCAGGGGACCGGCCCTGACGCCCCGTTCGCTCCCCGGGTCGGGGCGAGAAGCCGCTTCGGATCGTGGAGGAAATGGAATCCGCCGCGGCCGCGGTCGCAAATCCACCACTGGTTCACGTCCATGTTGGTGCGTGCGGTAATGCGAAGGATCTCGTTCCTGCGAGGATGGTAGCCCACCGTGATGTTGCACCCCTTCGAGCAATGCGGGCAGACCGAGGACACGTTGGTGAGCTCCCACGGGCGCGCTTGGAAGCGGAAGTCCTTGCTGGTGAGCGCGCCGACGGGGCAGATATCCGCGATGTTTCCCGCGAGCTCGTTCTCGATCTTTCGACCGTCGACCGTGCCGATGTAGGTCTGCTCTCCGCGGCTCAAGACCGCGATCTCATCCAGCCCGGCGACCTCCTTGCACAGGTTGACGCAGCGCATGCAGAGAATGCAGCGGTTCTTGTTCAGGATGAGCTTCCCGCCCACGTCTTCCTCGGGCCAGGTGATCTTCTCGAACTTGAAGCGGCTCCGCGCGGGGCCCATGAGCATGGTGTAATCTTGTAATGTGCACTCCCCGCCCTTGTCGCACATGGGGCAATCGAGCGGGTGATGAATGAGCAGGAATTCCATCACGGCACGGCGCGCGTCGGCGACCTTGGCTGAGCGGGTGATGACGTGCATCCCCTCTTCCACCTGGGTCGCGCACCCCGCCACCAGCTTCGGCCGGCCCTCCAGCTCGCAGAGGCAGATCCGGCACACTCCGACCACCGGCAGACCGGGGTGGTAGCAGAAATGCGGAACGGCGACTCCCGCTTTCTTGGCGGCTTCGATGAGATTCGTGCCCTTCTCGACCGCGATCTCCCGCCCGTCGATTTTGATTTTCACAGCAGCCATGCGACCCTCTAGTGGAGCGAGCCGCCGCTCAGCGGGCAGCGCCTCTCCCTTATGTGCTGGAGGAACTCCTCCCGGAACTTCTTCGCGAAGCCCCGCGCGGGCCACGCGGCCGCGTCGCCCAGGGCGCAGATCGTGTTCCCCTCGATCTGATCGGTGACGGAGAGGAGCGTGTCCAGATCCCGTTCCTCGCCTTCGCCCGTCTCGATTTTCCACAACAGCCGCTGCAGCCAGCCGCAACCCTCGCGGCACGGCGTGCATTGGCCGCACGACTCGTGCGCGAAGAACCGCGCCGTGATCCACGCGGCGCGAACCATGCACGTCGTGTCGTCCATGACGATCGGAGTGCCGGTTCCGAAGAGCGACCCGGCCCGGGTGAGAGAATCGAAATCCATCGGGAGATCGATCTCATCGCCGCGAAGCACCGGGCAGGACGCACCGCCGGGGATCACGCCCTTCACCGGTCGGCCGCCAGGGACGCCGCCTCCGTGCTCGTCGATCAGCTCGCGAAGGGAGATCCCCATCGGCAGCTCGAAGACTCCCGGGCGGTTGACGTGACCGCTCAGGCCGTAGAGCTTGGGACCGCTGTTCCGCTCGGGCCCGATGGAGCTGAACCATTCCCAACCCCGCTTTACGATGTGCGGGACGCACGCAAGGGTCTCCACGTTGTTCACGACGGTCGGACAGCCGAAGAGCCCCACGACCGCGGGGAAGGGCGGCTTCAGGCGCGGCCATCCGCGCTTTCCCTCGAGCGACTCGATGAGACCGGTCTCCTCGCCGCAGATATAGGCGCCCGCGCCTACGTACATCGTGACCTCGCACGACCAGCTCGAGCCCAGAATATTCCTCCCGACGAAACCCGCCGTCCGGGCCTCCTCGATGGCCCGCTCGAGCAAGCGCGCCTCGTGCGCGAACTCGCCTCGAATATAGATGTACGCGCGGTTCGCGCCGATCGCGTAGGAGCCGATCAGCGTTCCTTCCAGGAGCTGGTGCGGATCCTTCTGACAAATGAGCCGGTCCTTGAACGCGCCCGGTTCGCTTTCGTCGGCGTTCACGCACATGTACTTCGGCTTGTCGGTCGACTTCGGAACGAATCCCCACTTGGTACCCGTCGGAAAGCCGGCGCCACCGCGGCCGCGGAGTCCCGAACGCTTCACCATGTCGATGATTTCGTCCGGCTGCTTCTGAAGCGCCATGGCGAGCGCCTCGTACCCGCCGTGCTTCCGGTAGACTTCGAGGGTGTGCGATTCCGGATACCCCATGGTCTTCGTGATGACGGGCTCGAACGTCGCGGTCTGCATGTCAGCGGTCCACCTCGCCCAGAACGATGTCGATGCTCCCGATGCACGCCACCGTATCGGCCACCATGCGTCCGACGCACATGTCCTCGAGCGCCTGGAGATTGATGAGTGAGGGAGGCCGAACGCGCGTCCTGTGCGGAATCGGTCCCCCGTCGCTTACGACGTAGAAGCCAAGCTCTCCCTTCGGCGACTCGATCGCGAAGTAGGCGTCCCCCGGTGGGGCGCTGTAGCCCTCCGACATGATCTTGAAATGATAGATCAGCTCCTCCATGTTGAGCTTTACGTCGGTCCGGTCCGCTGGGAAGAGGTAGGGGTTGTCGGACCGCACGGACCCGGGGCGCAGGCGATCCAGACCCTGGCGCACGATCGAGAGCGACTGCTTCATCTCCTCGATCCTGCACAGGTAGCGATCGTACACGTCGCCGTTCCGCCCGAGCGGCACCTCGAAGTCGTACGTCTCGTAGCCGGAATAGGGCTGCGCTTTGCGTACGTCGTACCGGACGCCGCTACCGCGGAGCGTGGGCCCCGTGACGCAGAGATCGATCGCCTGCTCCGGGCTCAAGACCCCTACGCCGATCGTGCGCTTCATCCAAATCCGATTCTTGCTGAGCAGATTCTGGTACTCCCCGAGGGCGATCGGGAACTCGTCCAGGAACCTGGACACGTGAGGCACGAACGCGTCCGGAACATCCTGGAAAAACCCCCCCACGCGGAAGTAGCTCGGCGTGAGCCGAGACCCGGAGATCATGTCGTTCACGTCGAGGAGCTTCTCGCGCTCGCGGAAGCAATAGAGGAACACGCTCATCGCGCCGAGGTCGATCGCGTGCGTCCCCAGCCAGACAAGGTGCGAGGAGATGCGGGTCAGCTCGAGCAGGACGACCCGCAGCACCTGCGCGCGCTCGGGAATCTCGAGATTCATGAGCTTTTCGACGGCGCCTACGTACGCCATGTTGTTCCCGAGCGGCGAGAGGTAGTCCATCCGGTCGGTCACCGTGATGGACTTGTGGTAGTTCTTCGATTCCATGGTCTTTTCCATGCCGGTGTGGAGATAGCCGATCACCGGTTTCAGGGAGACCACGGTCTCGCCGTCCAGCTCGATGACGAGGCGAAGCACCCCGTGGGTCGAGGGGTGCTGCGGCCCCATATTGATCGTGATGGTCTTGAATTCGGGGGAGATCGCTGTGGCCATTCGAGTCAGGCGCTGGCGCTGCTCGTTTCGGTCGCGATGGGCGGCGGCTCGCTCTCAGCCACAGGGGCCGGCTGCTTCAGGCGCTGATTGTCGATCTTCTCCTGGAGCTTCATGATTCCGTAGATAAGGGCCTCGGGACGCGGTGGGCAGCCGGGCACGTACACGTCCACCGGCACGACCGTATCGACTCCCTGGACGATCGCGTAGTTGTTGAAGATGCCCCCGCACGACGCGCAGGCCCCCATCGAAATGACCCACTTCGGCTCGGGCATCTGGTCGTAGATCCGTTTCAAGACCGGCGCCATCTTCTTGCTCACCCGTCCCGCCACGATCATGAGATCCGCTTGCCGGGGGGACGCGCGGAATACCTCGGCGCCGAAGCGCGCGAGATCGTACCGAGCCGCGCTGGTGGCCATCATCTCGATGGCGCAACACGCCAGCCCGAACGTGGCGGGCCAGAGCGAGGACCGTCGCGCCCAGTTGACCATCTTCTCGACCGTCGTCGTGAGGATCCCGTCCGGTACTAATTCTTCCAAGCCCATGCGATCACGCCTTTCATGGCCCGGCCGGCGACCTGGCCAAGCTCTTGTGCCGTCTCAGGAAAGCCGGTCAGCGTTAATTTAACAGCCGCTGCCGCCGCCAGTCAATTAGAACCCCATGGAATCGAGGAGCGCTTCGGTCCCGTAAAAGAGGATAACGCCCCCGAACACCCAGAGCGCCATGCGGATCCCCTTGGTCTCGTTCACGGCCGGGATCAGATCCGAAGCGGCAACGTAGAGCGCGGCTCCGGCCGAAAACGGAAGCGCGAAGCGCACCAGCCCGGACCACAGGGAGATCGTCGCGACCCCCGCCAGGGTGGCGAGCCCGAGCCAGGCCGCGCTCAGGCCCGCCTCGCGCGGGGAGCGCCCGGCCGCGGTCATGATCGATGCGACCGTGAAGCCCTCCGGCACCTTGTGCAGGAAAATGGCGATGGCGACAAGGATTCCGAGCTGGGGTTGAACGAGGAACCCGGAGCCGATCGAGACCCCGTCGAAGAAGGCGTGGAGCAGAAGGCCGAAGAGCGCTGTGGTGCCCACGACCGGCTCCACCCAATGCTCGTGGTGGGTTTCCTCGCCGAAATGGAAATGGCCTACGAGCACGTGCTCGGCGGCATGCACGAAGAGGTATCCCAGAAGGAGAAGGGTTCCGACCGCGATGCCAGGTTGGCTGTGATCCGCGGCGAGCCGGTAGCTCTCCGGGGTCATTCGAAGAAGGACCGCCGCGAGCATGAAACCGGCGCCCGCGGCGACGAAAAAACTTTGGCGAACCCGGTCCCAGCCTCGATGGCTCAGCGCGAGCAACCCGCCGGCCACATTCGCGAGCCCGGCGATCAGGCCGCAGCCAAGAGCGAGGATCCAACCCTCGAACACTCGCGCCTCCCTTCCGGGGCTAGCGCCCGCGCACGATGCCGGGAGTGTGGGTCTGGCCGACCGGCACTAAGAGCTGCTCCTTGGAGTAAATGAAGGAATCCCGCGAGTAGTCGGAGAGTTCGAAATTGTGGCCGAGGAAGATCGCGTCCTCCGGACACGCCTCCTCGCAGTATCCGCAGAAGATGCAGCGCAGCATGTCGATTTCGTACCGCTTGGCATAACGCTCCCCCGCCGAGTAGCGGTCCGTTTCCGAGTTCTCCGCGGCCTCCATGTAGATCGCGTCGGCCGGACACACCGCGGCGCAGAGGCCGCAGCAGACACAGCGCTCCAGGCCGTTCTCGTAGCGATGGAGCTCGTGCAGCCCGCGGAATCGGGGGTACATTTCCATCCGCACGTCCGGGTACCGGAGCGTCACAGGCTTCTTGAAAAAGTGCGACAGCGTGATCGAAAGACCCTTCATCAGCTCGGAGACCATCTGTCGCTCCTGGGGGGTTGTGCTAGATCGGCGGGCCGGCGTCTGCACCCACGTGCGCCGTGGCCGCCTCAAGACATTGAAAACCAGCCGGTTAGACTACGATCCGATTATAGGGAGGAGATCGAGAGGGGTCAAGGGGTGGAGCCGTACTCCTCGGGGCGGATGTCGAGTTTCTTCATTTTGTATAGGAGGGTGGTTCGTTTCATCCCGCCCAGGCTTCGCGCTGCCTCGGACTGGTTGCCGCGATGAGCTCGGAGCGCCGTCACGATCTGCTCCCGCTCGGCCCGATCCCCGCCGCGCTGGGGCTCGGAGGCTCCGGCAGGAGCCCGGGCGGCCCGCCGCGTGGGCCGGAGGGGCATCAACTCGGCTCCGACCAGATCCCCGTCTTGCGCGAGCGCCACCGCGCGGTCAATGGTGCCCTTCAGCTCCTGCACGTTGCCGGGCCACGTATGGCTCCGGAATTGAACCCAAACGTCCGATGTGAAGGTAACCCGCTTTCTCGCCTGCGCGCAGGCGCGCTCCAAAACGTACCGCCCGATCAGCTCGACATCCTGGACGCGATCGCGAAGCGGCGGGACCTCGAGGCGGATCCCATTCAAGCGGTAGTAAAGGTCGTCCCGGAAAAGGCCGCGCCGGACCAGACCCGCAAGATCGCGCGTCGAAGCTGCGACCACTCGAACGTCCACATGGCGCACGCCCGCCGCGCCCACACGCCGCAGCTCGCCCATCTCGATCACGCGGAGAAGCTTTGCCTGGGCGCCGACGAGAAGCTCGCTCACCTCGTCCAAGTACATCACGCCGCCGTTGGCGCCCTCAAAGAGCCCCATCCTTGCAGCGCCGGTCCCCGGCCCGCTCGCGCGGTCGTGTCCGAAGAGGTCGGCATCCAGGTGCCCCTCGGGAAGCGTGGAGCAGCGGCCCACGATAAAGGGCCGGTCTTTGCGATCCCCAAGCTCATGTGCGGCGCGGGCCAAGAGCTCGCGCCCGCTCCCCTTCTCGCCGAGGATGAGAATCGGGAGACGGCTGCTCGCGGCGCGCTCGAGAATCCGGATCAGCTCCGAGATCCGCGGATCCTGAGTCACGATGCCGAAACGGAAGCAATCGGGGTCCGCGCCCTCCGGAATCAAATCCGCGCGAGCGCCTCGAACGACCGGCTTGGGCGGCGCGGGCTCGAGATCGACACCCAACACCTTCTCGATGCGCTCCACCCAACGCTCGAGGTTCATCGTCATCGCGAGGCTGCGCGCTTCCCAGAGCTGGTCGCGTGCGGAGCCGCGTTCCTCCGGATCTCTTCCCGCGAGCTGCGCCTCGCCGCTCCACACGAGGATGCGCGTCAGCTCGTACATCGCCTCGATCTTGCGCAGGAGTTGGGCGCCTTCGCGAGCCGCGCGGAGCGCGCGCTCCCGATGCCCGAGCACCTGATGCGCCATCGCCATGACGCGGCAGGTGGCGGCCTCTTCGAAACGGTCGTTGATCCGTCGCGCGATGCGGAGACCCCGCTCGCACGTAATGAGCGCGCGATTCGGCTCGCCGATGCGAACGTGCACCTCGGCGATCCGGCGGCTGAGCTCGGGGATCAAGTCGCCTTCGGGCGCAAGCTTTTCGGCGAGCAGAAGCGCCTGATCGTAGAGCTCGATCGCGGACTGATTGTCGAATTGATCGAGCGCGATGTCCCCCAGATACTCCAGGGCGATGACATGCTCGCGTTCAAAGCCGTGCTCCTCCGCCTCCGAGAGCGCGCCACGGACATGAGATTCCGCGTCGCGCAGGTCCCCTCGGATGCGGAGTTGCTGCCCGAGACAAAGTCGCGTCTGCACCCTGCCTCGGGAGTGCCCGCGCTCGCCGAAAAGGGAACGCGCGCGGGTAAGCTCCTGGTCCGCCTGCTCGAAACGGCCAAGCTTCGCCAGGGCGATACTCAAATTGAGCGAGAAGTTCGCCTCCTCGTGATAGAGCCCGGCGCCACGTGCCTGGAGCTGACCGCGGGCGAACTCCGCCACGGCACGCTGGATCTCGCCGGCGCCCAGGAAGCAGAGGCCGAGCAGGTTCCTGCTCCGCAGCATCCCTTCGAGGTCCTCGAAATCCCAGCGGCTGATGTGGTAGGCCGCACGGAAGTGCTCTTCGGCCCTCGAGGGACGCCCGATCCGCCACACCGCACGCCCCGCGGCAATGTGGTATTCGAGGATCGGCTTCTTGTCGTCCGGACGAAGTGCATAAAGCTCTTCAAGTTTCTTCTCGGCTAAGTCCGCAACCTCGCGCCACCTTCCGAGACCGAGCAGGGCGCGACAGCGCGCCAGGAGGACCTGATGCTCGATCTCGGAGGGTAGCGGGCCGCGGCCCTGGAGCTCAGTGACCAGATCGAGCGCCGCTCCGAACCGAGCGTGCGTGATCAGCTCATCCAGGCGCCGTTGGAGCGTCGCGGCATCGAACTCATTTGCGCGGTCATGAATCATGAGCTTGTGGGAGCGGGCTTTACGCCCGCCCCCCTATCGGTCGCTCCTTCACGCCGCCTAGCGGATGCCGAGGCGGACCAAAATGCGGAAATAGAGACTCCAGCGGCCCGTTGAATCGAACCCACGGTGGCGCATCGTCAGCGCGCCGCTCTCCTTGTCCAATCCCTCCACGCCGAATTTCGCCACAGCACGCGGGGCCGGTTTCGGTGTCGGGCTGGGCACATCGTCTCCGGTCGGATCGCCGGAGTAGGGTTCGCCATCCGGCCCACCCGTGCCGGCCGGTCGGGCTAGCGCCTGCGATGGCTCGAGAGAGGTTCCGTAGGCGAGAACCGCCAGCAAGCCGAGAAGGAACCCAATGCGAATCAGCCGGGTGCGAAACGTCACCATCGGCGCCACCCCCGTGATTCCGGCCCGTGCGTGTCCTTGCTGGGGAGGGGATTCCCCGGAACCATGTGATCGACCCATAATGGACGCTCCCGAGCGTTGGACGATTCCTCGTCGCGCTCTCTTCGGACGGAATGAATGATTGGGGACTTTGGCGGGGGGAATTCCAGCGGCGGAGTGCCGACCGACACTGCCGCCAGGTAATGATCTCTACAGACTGGAGCCATGCGCACCCTTCCTTTGGGCAGGCGAACCGGCTATGTTGGCGAAACTATCATATGCGGCAAACAAAATCAAGCGTAAAAGGGCCTCAGGGCAGCAATTCGGGCACCGATCGCATGCCACCGGAGCCACGGGCCTGAATGCATGCTATAATTAGGCTAATTCTTGCACATTATTCCCGACCACCATCGCGCCGCACCTCGAGACCGTAGGGAATGAACGAGCCCCAGCGCATCCGTACGGCAATCTTCTCCTCGCTGCGCCTTCATGAAGACTCCCCCGTGGAGGGAAAGCGCCCGATCGACCTTGCGCTCGGGGACCTCGACGCGGGCCGCCGGGACGAGATCACGTACGAGATCGCGGAACGGCTGATCGAGGCCGGCCTTCTCGAGAGCGTCGATCGCTTTCAGCGGGACGGAAAGGCTTACGTTCGCTATCGCACGCCGGGGACCGGCGAATCGTTCCTGCTGCCTGCGGCGGAGAAACGAACCGATGACGAGAAGCTCGTCCGGGCTTCGAAGCCCCATTGGCACACCCGGAGCCGCCTTCTGTACCGGGTGATCTCGCATCTGATCGCGGTGGAGCGGAAGCTTTTCGCCCGCGACGAGCGCAACGCGGAATACCTCCAGACGGACCCCGCCGACATCCTCCGCACGATCCAGCTGTCTGCCATGCAGATCCTCGAATGCGACGAAACCCGCCTCTATTCACTCGCGCACGGTTTCGACACCCGCTACGCGCAGCCTGTGAGTGAGGGGGAACCATGGAACCGAACGATCGCGGAAAACTGGGTCGGCCGCCGGGCGCTTCCGGTCTACATCGACGACTTAGCACGGCCGGGTTACGCGCGCGTCATGATCGATGCGGAATCGATGGACGCGACCATGCACGTCGCGATTTCCCCGTACGCGGGGCAGAGTCCTCCCGAGGGCTTTCGCTCCCTCGCGATGGCGCGGGTGGGCGAGCCGGGCACGCCCTTCCTCTACGTCTTGGAGGCGTGGAGCCGGACGCCGGAATTCTTCTCCGACGAGAGAATGGGCCTCTTGAATGTGGTCGCCGAGCACGCGACCGATCTCCTCGTGACGCTCAAGAAGCTCGGCATGCTCGTGATGATCGACGAGCTGACCGGCGTCTACAACCGGCCCTATTTCGGCCGCCAGCTCGACCGCGAGATCGCCCGCGCCTATCGCGAGGGCCGTCCGATGTCGCTCGTGATTGGCGATCTGGACAATTTCAAGCAGCTGAACGACCTCTACGGCTACGAGGCGGGAAACGCCGTGCTCCGTGAGGTATCGCAAACGCTCGCATCGAGCGTGAGGCCCTTCGATACGGTGGCGCGGTGGGGGGGCGAGGAATTCGCGCTCATCCTGAGCGCCGAGACGACCCCGACCGAGGCGCGCGACATCTGCGAGCGGTTGAGGCTCAAGATTCAAAACCTCGCGATCGTGGTCCCTACGATGGAGGGACGTGAGAATGCCGTCCGGGTCACGATGAGCCTCGGAGGCGCGATGTTCCCCGCGGACGTCGGGCTCAGCGTGGATCGCACCCGGGGGCTTGACGCGGTTGGGCGCGAGAAAATCTCCCACGAGCTCTGGAACCGGGCCAACGTCAACCTGCGCCAGGCAAAATCGCTCGGAAAGAACCAGGTGGTGTACGGAGAGGGCGCCTAGCCCCTCCGAGCCGTGACCGTCTAAGAGCTGACGAGCGCCCGCGAGAACTCGCCGGCCCCGAAGGGGACGAGATCCTCCATCGCCTCCCCCACGCTCAGCCAGCGGATGGGGAGACCGAGCGTATCGGCGATGGCGAGCACGACGCCTCCCTTGGCGCTCCCGTCGAGCTTCGTGAGCACGAGGCCGGTGATACCCAGCGCCTGATGGAACTCGCGGGCCTGGTTGAGTCCGTTCTGCCCCGTCGTCGCATCGAGCACGAGGAGCACCTCGTGCGGCGCACCCGGAACTTGCTGCTCGATCACGCGCCGAATCTTCTTCACCTCTTCCATGAGGTTGACCTTCACGTGGAGCCTCCCCGCGGTATCGACCAGAACCCGCGCGACGCCGCGGCTCTTCGCGCGGGCCATGCCGTCATAGGCGACCGCGGCGGGGTCCGCGCCCGGCTTCTGTTGCACGATCTCCGCGCCGGCGCGCGCGGCCCAGACCTCGAGCTGATCCGCCGCCGCGGCCCGAAAGGTATCGCACGCGACCAGAAGGACCGAGTCGCCGGCTTCCTTGAAGCGGCTCGCGAGCTTGGCGATGCTCGTCGTCTTGCCGGATCCGTTGACGCCCACGACGAGGATCACATAGGGGGTCGCGGGGCGGGTGGGTCCAGGGAGGCCTTGCCCCTCGTCAGGCTCATCGCGCCCCCCCACCGCCAGCACTGCCTCGATCTCCTGCCGTAGGGCGTCCTGTGCATCGCCGTTGAACGAAGGATCCCCGAGCCTCCGCCTCACTCCGTCGAGGATCTTATCCGTCGTCGCGGGACCGACGTCGGCGCGGAGGAGGGCCGCCTCGAGCACCTCGAAATCCTCCGCGCTCAAGTCCCGGCCGCGCTGGAACACGGCGGCCACCTGCCCGAGGAGCGCGTCGCGGGTTTTCTTCAGGCCCTGGGTGATCTTCTCGAAGAACGGCACGACCGCGGATCTACGTCTCGACCGGCGCCAGCTCCTGCTCTTCTTGGGGCTCGGATTCCGGAGGCGGCTCGGTGTTCCAGCGGACGGAAACCAGCTTGGACACGCCCGGCTCTTCCATTGTGACCCCGTAGAGGCAGTCCGCGACCTCCATGGTCTTCTTGTTGTGGGTCACGACGATGAACTGGGTGTTCTGGCTGAACTCCCGAAGCAGGAGAACGAAGCGGTCGATGTTGGCGTCGTCGAGCGGAGCGTCCACCTCGTCGAGGATGCAGAAGGGACTGGGCTTGACCAGGTAGATCGCGAAGAGGAGGGCGATCGCGGTGAGAGCCTTCTCGCCGCCCGAAAGGAGCGAGAGCGACTGCGGCTTCTTGCCGCGCGGGCGCGCCAGGATCTCGATCTCGGCCTCGAGAGGATCGTCCCCGCTCAGCGTAAGCGCGGCCTCGCCTCCTTCGAAAAGCGTGCGGAATACCTTTTGGAAGTTCTCGTTGACCTCACGGAAGGTCTTTTGGAACAGCTCGGAAGCAGTCAGGTTGATCTTCTGAATCGCCTCGAGGAGCGACTGCCGCGCCTCCTCGAGATCCTTGCGCTGGCCGGTGAGGAAGGAAAGGCGTTGCCGCCGCTCCTCGTAGTCCTGCATCGCGAGAAGATTGACCGGGCCGAGCGAGCGGAGCTTTTCCTGTAAGAGGCGCAGGCGCTCACGGCGCTCCTGGCGTGAAGCGGGGGGCCCTTCGGCGACGCGAGACACGATCGCTTCGTCCGGCACCTGACTCTCCTCCGCCTCGAAATCCACATCTTCGATCTCGGCCAGGGGCCCCGACACGTCGGCGATCGCTGCCGGCGGAGTGGTCCAGGTCGCGAGGTCCACCTCGTATTCGTTCCGAACGCGCTCGAGCAGGACCCGCATTTCCGATTCGGATTCGGCATGCTCCAGCTCCGCCCGGTGGAGCCGCTCGGTCAGCTCGTTCAGCTCCCGGCGATGCTCGCGTGCCTTCGTCTCGAGATCGTCGGCGGCTCCCTTCACTCCCCCGAACCCCTCACGAGCGGCCTGGACCGCCCGGTCCTTTTCCGCCTTGAGCGCGATCTCCGCTTCCAGCTCCTTCTCCTTCAGAGCGCTCTCCTCATGCGCCTCGCGGATCCGCCGATCCGTCTCGGTCGCCTCCTCGCTCCGCGCGCGAATCTCACGCTCCGCTTCCTGCGCGCTCTGCCTGATCCGCTCGATCTCGCCAAGACTTGATTCAAAGGCGGTCTGGGCGCGGGTCGTCTCGATGCGCAGGTCCGCGTGTTGCGCGCCAAGGCGATCGCGTTCCGCCTCCAGCTCCCGCACCTGAGCCTCCTCGCGCGCCAGGTCGCCTTCCAGACGGCCTTGCTCTTCATCCGAGGACTTGAGCGCGAGCCCGACGATCTCACCCTCGGCGAGCGCTACTTTGAGCTCCGATTCGACGGCGCCGAGCGCTACCTGTAGCGCCGCGCGGGCGCGCGCGATGGCGTCCTTTCGGATCTGGTGCTCCGCGCGCTTGGCCTCCTCGGCGCGCCGGGCTTCCTCGGTCTCTCGAAGCTCGCGGTTGGCATCCTCGAGCGCCGCCTGCGCCTCGACCCGCCCTCCCCTCAGCGTTTCCGTGAGCGTCAGTGTTTTCTGGAGCTCGGCAGAGGATCGCTCGATTTCCTTTTCCAGCCGCTCCAGCTCCTCTTCGCGGCGCAGAACCGAGCCGGCACGCGTGGGTCCCCCTCCGCCCTGGTAGATTCCCGGGCCCCGGACGTGCTCCCCGTGACGCGTCACGAAATGCAGCCTGAGCTCGCGATGCTGGTCCAGGAGCTTCAGCCCGACCTCGATCGAATCTACGACCACCACACCCGACAGAAGGAAGGAGGCGAGCGCCACGAATCCGGGCTCGAACCGGACGTGCTCGAGCAGCAATCCGTGAACGCCGGGCGCCTCGAGCACCTTCTCCGGAACTTCGGCCGCGCGGGCCCAGGAAAGCCGGTCCAGCGCGATGAAGGTCGCGCGGCCTCCTCCGCCCGATTCGAGAGCCTTGAGCGCCTTGAGCGCCGCATCCGTGCGCTCCGCGACGATGAACTGGACCGCCTCGCCGAGCGAGGCTTCGAGCGCAGCAAGCCAGTCGCCCGAGGCGTGCAACACGTCGCCGACGGTTCCCAGGATCCGTGCAGCGCGCGTGGGCCCAGCCAGGAGCGACCGGACGCTTTCGTCGTACCCCTCGTAGCGGTCCTTGAGCTCGCGGAGCGTCGCGCGACGCGATTCGAGCGCGGCGAAGTCCTCACGCGCCCGTTTTTCCGACTCGTCGTGGAGGCGGATCTGTTCCTCGATCTCGGCGACCGCTCGGGTTTCACTCTCGACTCGGGCGCCCGCCCGTTCGACCTCCGCGATCGAGGAATCCGCCGCGCGGCCGATCGCCGCGAGCGAATCGGCGAGCTCCTGCTCCTCCCGCTCCATTCCGGCCGACTCCGCCAGGAGCTGCCCTTTCTTCTGGGTCAGCTCCGCCTGCTTCGCGGCCCAGTTCTCGGCGGCGCTCTGCTGTTTCACACGTGTCTGGAACAGATCCAGCGAGAGCTGCTTCCGCTCCCGCAGCGCCTCGCGCCGTTCCTCGAGCTGCGGGAGCATTTTCTCGATCGCAGCTTCCAACCCTCCGAGCGCGCGTTCCTTCTCCGCCTGGGCCGCACCGAGCCGCGTCCGCTCCTCTTCGAGTTTTTGTTTCGCCCGGCTCAGCTCCTCAAGGCTCGCGCTGAGGCGGACCCCCTCCGAGCGTGCGTGCTCCAGCTTCTCGAGCAGCCCCGCGCGTCGCTCCCTGAGAACGGCGACCTCGTTCAGGAGCGCGGCCCCGCGCGCTTCACGTTCGTCCAGCTCTTCCTGCGCGAGACGCACCTCCGACTCGCGCTTCAAGAGCTCGAGCTTGAGCTGCTCCAGCCCCGCCTCATGCCGCGCGAGGATGCCGGCGATGGCGCCCCGGCGATCTTCGGCCTTGCCCCGCTGCGCCTGAAGCGCGCCCCCGGCGCCTGCGAGGCGCTCCAAGTCCTCCTTGGCGAGACCTAGGTCCAGCGTCTTGATCTCCTCGCGCAGGCGATTGAACCGCCGGGCCTTCCCGACCTGGCGCGCAAGCGACCGGACCTCGCGTTCGATCTCCGTGACCACGTCGTTCACGCGCGTCAGGTCGGCGAGGGTCAAGTCCAGCTTTTGGAGCGCCTCCTTCTTTCGGGTCTTGTAGCGCATGATTCCCGCCGCCTCTTCGAACAGGAACCGCCGGTGGCCGCTCTCGTCGGACAAGACGTTGTCGACCATCCCGCGTTCGATGAGGGAATACGCGTGGGAGCCCATCCCGGTGTCGAGAAAGAGGTCGCGAAGGTCGCGGAGACGGCAGGGTTTTCTGTTGATGAAATACTCGCTCTGTCCGTTTCGGAACGTGCGGCGTGAGATCGCGATCTCGGTGTATTCGACGGGCAGAACCCCGCGGTTGTTGAACATCGTGAGCGAGACCTCGGCCATGCCGAGAGGTTTTCGCTGCGCGGAGCCGGTGAAAATCACGTCCTCGAGAGTGTCTCCGCGGAGGTGCCTCATGTTCTGCTCGCCCAGCACCCACCGGATCGCTTCGACGATATTGGTCTTGCCGCTCCCGTTCGGGCCCACGACCGACGTGATCCCCGGACCAAAATCGACCCGGATTCGCTGCGGGAAGGACTTGAAGCCCTGGATGTCGAGGCGTTTCAGGAACACGTGTCTTACCTCTCGTTGTCGGGATACGCCATGGCGCGATCCACCAGGCCACGCCGCAGAAGCCACGCGGCCTTTCGAGCGGCCTCCTCGTGGGTCGCGTAATGACCGACGAACACACGATACCAACCCGGTTGATCGGACGCGGCTGCGTACCAGGCGCCGATCCCCCGGGCGCGCAGGCTCTTCACCATTTCGCGGACTTTGCTCTCGGAACGAAACGAGGCAATGTGGACGCGATAGGGCAGTGCGGTGGGGGCCTCGGATTGGGCTGAGCCCGCCGGCCGTGTTGGCGCGGGCGGGGGCGTCGCGGGCTGGGGCTCCTCCGACGTGGACTCATCGGCCCCCGGCGTGGGTGTCTCCGCGGCGGAGCCCGTCCCCTCGGGCGGCGTCGTGGAGCCGCCCGTCGGCGCTCCTGCGAGGTTCGCGCCATTCGTTTGGGGCAGACCCTGCTGGTTCGCCGTGCCGCCATCCGCGGGCAGAACCCGCTCCGTGCCTGCCGGGAGCGTCTCGCGGGTGTCTTGGGCCCCCCGGTGGCTCAGCATTCGTGAAAACACGAAGGCCCCCCCCGCCGCCAGCACCAGCAGGGTCACAACGGTGAAAAACAGCGCGCGCGAGCGCTGGGGACCCACCCGGGGCAGGCGACCCTGCCTTACCTCATCGGACAGTTTCGTGACGAGTGCGCGCGCCGCCACATCACCCCCCGCGGCTGGAGGCTCCACCGACCGCCGCGGCGGTGCCGGCCCGGGGCGCTCTCGGCTCCCTGTCGCAATGGAGTCCGGCTGCGTTCCCGTCCTCTCGGGAGCGGGGCTCGATCCAACATCCGCGTCCATCGGCTTGGCTGCCTTGGGTGGCTGCGCATGAGGCACCGCAATCCCGAGACAGCCGATCATCGGCGCGTCCGAGCCCCACAGCTCGAGGAACGCGTCTCGGAGCGCGGCTCGGCTCGCGCGCTGAACCGAAGCGGCGAGGAGCACCCCGTCCATCCGCTTGGAAAGACGTCCCGTGAAACCCTTTCGGTCAAGAAAAGGCGCCAGATAAAGCGTTACGTCCACCCGCGAGGAGAAGATCCGCATGACGCGCGCCCAATCGGGATGCGCGGCGAAGCGTTCTCCGTCGGTCGGATGGCTTCCCGGACCGACCAGCCAAAGACTGTCGGCGACAAGCTCCCATCCGACGCGTTGAAAGGAGCACCCGTACTCCAAGGCGTCCACGTACCCCTCGTTCGGATCGGGCCGCGGCCGGACCACCGTCGGGTGGCGGTAATCCAAGTCCACGACGGCGACCTTGAGCCCCTCCCGGCTCCACTCGCGGGCGAGGGCCAATCCGCTGGCGAAAAACTCCGGATCGTGCGGGAATCCGGTCAGAAAGAGGGATCGAAGTGTGAGCGATTTGCGGGTTTGGGTCAGGGCCTCGACGGCCGGCTTCAATCCTTCAGGATCGGTCGCTTCCAAAAGTGTCGAGGCTTGGGCGCCGGCCAGGATGGGCGTGACGCGAACGATGCCGATGAGCGGGAGGTTGACTTCCCGCGCGAAGCTTTGGGGATCGGAGTACCGCTCCACTTCCAATTCGGCGGACGGCGTCAGGGTTCCTCCTCGAGTGCTCGTACAAGCGAGGCGGCGAGCTTGGGAATTTCGCCGCGACTCACCGTGCGGAGATCCAAAAGGAGCCGACCCGACTCGATCCGACCGATCACCGGATCGGGACCGGTGCGGAGCGAGCGGGCTACGTCCTCGACCTTGCCCCGCGCGGGGCGGAGCGCCAAGGCGTACGAGGGAACGCGCGCAAGCGGCATCGCGCCTCCGCCCACTTCGGTGGTGCAGGCTACCACCTCCGCGCGGAAGTGAGAAGCGCGATCCGCTCCGATCGCGCGAAGGACGCGTTTGGCGCGCGCACGAACGCTCTCGGCGGACTCGGCAAGCATGTGAAGCGTTGGAATCGAGGCCGCGAGCGTCTCAGGATCCCGATACAGACGAAGCGTCGCCAGGAGCGCTGCCAACGTGAGCTTGTCCACGCGGAGCGCGCGTGCCATCGGATTCGCCTTGAGCGCGGCGACGAGGCCCTTTCGTCCGGCGAGGATTCCCGCCTGGGGACCGCCAAGCAACTTGTCCCCGCTGAAGCAGACGAGCGGCACGCCCTGGGCGAGCGCATCGCGGGCGATCGGTTCCGCGGGCAGTCCCCATCGCGTGAAATCGATGAGCGCGCCGCTTCCGATATCCTCGAGGAATGGCAGCCGCCGTTTCCGGCTCAACGCGGCGAGCTCCTCCCGGGTCACCTCCTCCGTGAAACCCACCATAGCGAAATTGCTCGGGTGGACGCGCAGGATCATCCCGGTTTCCTGGCCGATTGCGCGCTCGTAGTCGCGCAGGCGGGTCTTGTTCGTCGTGCCGACCTCCCGCAGCCGGGCCCCCGCCCGTTCCAGAATCTCGGGAATTCGAAAGGAGCCTCCGATCTCGACGAGTTGCCCTCGGGAAACGACCGCCTCTTTGCCGAGCGAAAAGGTGTTGAGCGCGAGGAGCATCGCGGCCGCGTTGTTGTTCACGACAAACGCCGCCTCAGCGCCCAGAAGCTCCGCGATCAGGGGCTCTAGATGAGCCATCCGCGAGCCGCGCGACCCGCTCTCCAAATCGAGTTCCAGATTCGTGTAGCGTCGCGCGGCGTCGGTCACGGCGGAGACTGCCTCCTCCGGCAGGGGGGCGCGCCCAAGATTCGTGTGGAGCACGATTCCGGTGGCGTTGATCACCGGACGAAAGGCCGGGCGAACCGCCTCCCCGACCCGCCGCGCCGCGTCGCGAAGGATGGCGTCGCGCCCCGCGGCCTCGGCCTTTCCCCGCCCGCCGCGCCGGATCGCGGAGCGGGCGGCCGCGATCGCCTCGCGGGCCGCCGCCACGAGCACGCTTCGGGGTGCCCGGCTCTGGAGCGCCGACATTTCCTCGGATTCGAGGAGCGAGCCGACCGAGGGCAACGATCGAAGATCGGGACGTTTGGGCGTGGCCAAATGGTCCTCCTCGATCAGCCCGGTCCGCCCAGGTAGGCGGCCTGCACGAACGGACTCTCCAGAAGCGCCTGTGCGCGATCGGACATTCGAACCGAACCTGTCTCCAGCACGTAACCCCGGTCCGCCGTCGCCAGGGCCATGCGCGCGTTCTGCTCGACCAGGACGATGGTCGTGCCCTGGCTCCGGATCTCGCGGATCACCGAGAAAATCTCTCGCACAAGAATCGGGGCCAAGCCGAGCGAGGGCTCGTCCATCAAGAGGAGCGTGGGCTTCGCCATCAGCGCGCGGCCGATTGCGAGCATTTGCTGTTCCCCGCCGCTCAGGGTGCCCGCCGACTGGCGGCGGCGCTCATCGAGCCTCGGAAATAGTCGAAAGACCTTCTTCAAGTCTTCGGAGTAGGCGGCGCGGCCTTTTCGTAGATACGCGCCCATCTCCAAATTGTCGAGCACCGTCAGGTTCGCGAATACGATCCGGCCTTCGGGAACGTGGGAGACCCCCTCCCGAACGATCTCGTGAGGCTTGACCCCCACGAGCGACTTTCCCCGGAAGCGGATCGAGCCGGCGCTCGGCTTGATGAGCCCGGAGACCGCCCGAAGGGTGGTGCTCTTCCCCGCACCGTTCGCGCCCACGAGCGTGACGATCCCGCCCTCCTCGGCCGCGAGCGAGACCCCCTTCAAGGCGTGGATCGCCCCGTAATGGACGTGGAGATCCTCCACCTCGAGGAGGCTCACGGCTCCTCCCCCAGGTACGCTTCGATCACCTTGGGATCCCGGCGGATCTCCTCCGGGGTTCCCTCCGCGATCTTCACGCCGTAGTCGAGCACCGCGATCCGCTCGCAAATCCCCATGACGACCTTCATGTCGTGCTCGATCAGGAGGACCGTGAGACCGAACCGGTCCCTGACCTCGCGGACCAGCCGCATGAGCGCTTCCGTCTCCTGGGGGTTCATCCCCGCGGCGGGCTCGTCGAGCAGGAGCAGCTTCGGCTCGGTCGCCAACGTGCGGGCGATCTCGAGCCGGCGCTGTTCTCCGTAGGGAAGGCTCCGCGCTTCGCTGTCGCGGTATTTCGTGAGCCCGAAGGACCCAAGCAGCTCCTCGGACCGCCTCACGATGTCGCGCTCCTCGCGCGCCGACCGGGGCGTGCCGAACATGCTGTCGGCGAGGCCGGTGCCGCAATGGAGGTGGCAGGCGATGCGGACATTGTCGAGGCACGACAGGTCCGAGAAGAGGCGTGGATTCTGGAACGTGCGGGCGACTCCACGCCGGGCGATCACGTTGGTCGGACGCCCCTGGATCGGTTTCCCTTCGAGGAGGATCGATCCCTCGGCCGGCCTGTAGACGCCGGTGATCACGTTGAAGACCGTCGTCTTTCCGGCGCCGTTCGGGCCAATCAATCCGCCCAGCATTCCGCGGGGAAGGTCGTAGTCGAGGTTCGAAACGGCCTTGAGCCCACCGAACGTGACCCCGAGCCCACGCAGCGAGAGGAGCGGCCCGCTCATGTCGCCGGGGTCGGACGCGAGCGGCGGCGCGAAAACCACGGCCGAAACGACACCTCGCGCCGGCCGAGGATGCCCTGGGGCCGGGCGATCATGAGCAGGATCAGGAGCAGCGAGTAGATGATGAGCCTTTCGCTGCTGGCGAATCGGAGAAGCTCCGGGAGCGCGGTGAGGAGCGTCGCACCCAGAATCGATCCCGTGAGGCTCCCCATCCCTCCCAGCACGACCATGATGATGACCTCAATCGATTTCATGAACGTGAAGCTGTTCGTGTGGAGATAGGTGTAATGGGAGAAAAGCGCTCCGGCCATGCCCGCGAAAAAAGCCCCGATCACGAAGGCCGTGACCTTGTACCGGGTGGTCGGGACGCCGAGCGCCTCCGCGGCGATCTCGTCCTCGCGGATCGCGAGGAGGGCCCGCCCGTGATAGGAGCGCATGAGGTTCCGGATCAGCACGAACGTGACCCACGCGCCGCCGAGCACCCACGCGAGGGTCGTACGCTGCGGCACGCCCGCAAAGCCTCGCGCGCCCCCCACGGCGTCGATGTTCAGGATCGCGACGCGGATGATCTCGCCGAAGCCGAGGGTCACGATCGCGAGATAATCGCCCCGGAGTCTCATCGAAGGGAGCCCGACCAGGAACCCCGCCACCGCGGAAACGAGCCCGCCGACCAGGATCGCGAGGAGAAACGCGGCCGCGGCCACCCACCCCCCCTTCGAAGCCTCGGCCCCCAGCATCAGGGGAACAGCGTATACGGTGTACGCGGCGGACGCGTAGGCGCCCACAGCCATGAACCCCGCGTGGCCGATCGAGAATTGCCCCGTGATCCCATTCACCAGATTCAGGCTAAGCGCCAGGATCACGTTGATGCAGCAGAGAACGAGGACTCGGTAAATGTAAGGATTCAGGATCCGCGATCCCGCCCAGTCGATCGCCCAGACGAGAGCGATCGCCGCGACCATTCCGATGAACCCGCGCGCCCCGCTCACACCTTCTCCGTCACGTTCCGGCCGAGGAGGCCGGTCGGCTTGATGAGCAGAACGATGATCAGGATCACGAAGGCAATCGCGTCTCGGTAGGTAGAGGAGATGTAGCCCACGACCAGATACTCGGAGATCCCCATCACGAGGCCGCCGATCATGGCTCCCGGAATGCTGCCGATTCCCCCGAGCACCGCGGCCACGAACGCCTTGACGCCGGGCATGATGCCCATCAAAGGCTCGATCTTAGGATTCGTGAGCCCTACCAGGAACCCAGCCGCCGCGGCCAGCGCAGAACCAATGGCGAAGGTGATCGTGATGATCCGATCGACCGGGATGCCCATGAGGCTCGCGGCGTCTCGGTTGAAGGCGACGGCCCGCATCGCCTTCCCGGTCCGCGTCCTCTGGATGAATAGCGTGAGCGCCACCATGAGCAGCACGGAGACAAGGACCACCATGATCTGATGGTTGGTCACCATGACACCCTCGGCCAGGGCGATCGTGCGCGGCGCGATGACTTGCGGGAAGAACTTTGGATCGGCGCCGAAGAGCCGGATGCCGGCGTTTTCGAGAAAGAGGGAAACCCCGATCGCGGTGATCAGGGCGGTAATCCGGGAGGAGCGGCGGACCGGCCGGTAGGCGAATAGCTCGATCAAGACCCCGAGCGCGGCGCAAATCGCCATCGAGCCCAGGAGAACCGCCGCCGCGAGGAGCGGCGAAGCCTCCACGACGGTTCCGACGCCCATCGCCCGGGCGAGGAAGTAGGCCGCGAACGCGCCCACCATGTAGATGTCGCCGTGCGCGAAGTTGATCAGGCGCAGGATGCCGTACACCATGGTGTAGCCCAGCGCGATCAGGGCATAGATGCTCCCCCAGGCGACGCCGTTCGCGAGCTGCTGAAAAAACTCCTGCACCGGGGGACCGAGCGTCTTTTGGCTGCGCCTACGGCTCGACCGTGGCGACGAACTTGTAGCCTCGGTTCTCGATGCCGAGGAAGACGGCCGGCTTCACGGCGTTTCGATGGTCGTCGAGGGAGATCTTTCCCGTGACGCCCGGGTAATCGCGTGTCGCGGCGATCAAGTCACGCAGCTTGGCGCGGGCTGCTTTTTGCTCGGTGTTCGGCGGTCCCGACAACGTCGCGAAGGCCTTGGGGTCCTCCGTCGAGAGCCGCTGCATCGCGTTCGCGAGCACGCCTGCGGCGTCGTACCCCAGGGCGGCGAGCCCGTCCGGGGTCGCGTTGTACCGCTTGCGGTAGCTTTGGACAAATCCCTGGACCAGCGGATTGGGGTCCTGCTCCCAGTAGTGATTCACGAGGTACGAGCCGTTCAGCGCGTCCTGTGCGATCTCGAGCAGGCGATCCGAGACCCAGCCGTCCCCGCCGAGCATCGGAACATTGAGCCCCAGCTCGCGCGCCTGCCGCGCGATCAGGCCCACTTCGGTGTAGTAGCCTGGGATGAAGATGAACTCCGGTTTTTTGCTCTTGATCACCGTGAGCTGCGCCTTGAAATCCTGGTCTCCTTCGCTGTAGGACTCGTCCGTCACGATCGTGCCGCCCATGCCGCGGAAGGAATCGGAGAAGAAGTTCGCGAGCCCAACGCTGTAGTCGTTCTTGTTGTCGCGGAAGACCGCGGCCTTGGAGAAATGGAGCGTGTTCTTGGCGAATTTCGCGATCACCATCCCTTGAAACGGATCGATGTAGCAGACGCGGAAGATATGATCGCCGATTTCGGTCACGCGCGGGTTCGTGGATGAAGGGCTGATCATCGGGACCCCTGCACTCTGGCAGATCGGAGCCGCCGCGAGGCTCCGGCTGCTTGCCACCTCGCCCAAGACCGCGACGACGCCGTCCTGAGCGATGAGCTTGTTCACCGCGGTCGCCGCCTCCTCGGGCTTGCTCTGGTCATCCTCCACGAGCACGTGGACTTTCTTCCCGCCGATCCCCCCCTGCGCGTTCAGGTTATCCACGTAGAGCTCGATACCATTCTTCGTCGAGGTCCCGAACGTCGCGGTGCTGCCTGTGAGGGAGCCGTATTCCCCGACTTTGATCTCGGCCTCCCGCTTCGCGCAGCCAGGGAGTGCTGCCAGGCAAAGGAGCGTGATCGCGAAGAGGGGTAAGACGCTCCGGATCCGGATCATAGCGCGACCTCCGTGCCGTAAGTGTTTGAATCCAAAGGCATTTTCCATTCCTGGACCGCGCGCCACCCTACCCAAGCCGGGCAAGGCTTTCAAGGGGATAGCGGATTCTGGGACACTGGGACCGCCTTACCTGACTGGATCGCGAATCGCTCCGGCTCGGCGGGAACGAGCGGACGAAGCGCGCGTAGCGCGCGCCCCTCATCGCTGTCGTAAAGCTGAGCCCGGAGGGCCTCGCGGAGCATCGAAGCGTTCAAGCTTCCCCGCTCAATGCCTCGCGTGACCGAGAGGCCGACAAGGTAACCACGGACCGACATCCGGGTCGGCGAATCGCCGTAGGCGCGCCGGTATCGAGTCTCAAAGGAATCACGCGGCGCTCCGGTCAGCACGTAGTCCGTCGCGAAATACGTCGCCCCCTCAAGCGCCGCCCGAGCCTCTCCGTTGAGCCCGGCGGGGTCCAGCGCGTCGAATCCGAAAACGCGCGCTTTGGGCCAGGCCGTCGGAAGCTGCGCCGCGGCGATGCCCGCGAGACGCGGCGGGGTGAGGAGCACGAGCGCTCCCGCGTGTTTTTCCCGCAGCGATGAGATCGCGCGGGTCAGATCGACTGCGTTCTCGGCGACAACCTCCATACCCGCCACCTCCACCCCGGCGGTCTTGCACGCGCTCAACAACGCGGCCGCCCTGGCGGAATCCTCGGGAGTACCGGCGACCAGGAGCCCCACCGAACTCTTCGGCGCTTCCTTTGCGAGTACCCGCGACAACGCCTGCGCCAGGACCCCGTTTCCGAGATGGAGCTGAAACACCGCGTCCCCCAGGATCGCAAGCCGCTCGTTGGTCGCGGAAGGCGAGATGAGCACGGCGCCCACAACCTGGCTCGCGGCCGCCAGGGGAGCGGTGTTGGCGCTGAACAGCTCGCCGATGATCACGGAGACGCCGTGGTCGCGGAGGAGCCATCGCGCCTTGCGCGCGCCGACGAGCGGGTCTCCCTCGGAATCATGGAGAATCAACGTGAGGTTGGGGGCCCATTCGCGATTGTGCTCCTCCATCGCGATCCTCAACCCTTGAACAAACGTTTTCCCGTAGCGGTCGAAACGTCCGGTGAGCGGGATCACGACACCGATCCGCACCAAGCCGCTCGCCGCTCGCCGCAGCGCGAGGGAATCGAGCGGGCACTCCTCCAGATGAGAGAGAATCTGGCGTAGCTTTTTCTGCTCGGCTCCCCGCGCGCCCGCGGCGAGACCGACCCGCGCCGCCCAGATCCGCTCCGCAGCACGGGCGACCGGGTCGAGCCGGTCGATCTCGGGTTGGGCGACGTATTCCGCCGCCCAAGAGGACGCCTCGGGCGTCGAGGGCCGGTCGAGCAACTTGGCCTTCAATTCCGCGGCCTTGCTCAGGGGGTAGCGCTTCTCGGCGGTTTCGCTTCCGGCGGGGCGGACAGGCGCCAGCACGAGCGTCGAGCAAAGCCACAGGAAGAGGACGGCTCCAGCGGCCGGTGTATCAGCCCGCATGGCGTGCTACCGCGTGCTCGCGCGCGAGACGAATGTAGCCCTCCGCGGATTCCCGGAGCCGCGCGTGCACGGCATCAGGGATGGGCCCCTTGATCCTGGCGGGCACGCCCGCGACGAAGGAGCGGGGCGGAACCCGCGTGCCCTCGAGCACGATGCTGCCTGCCGCCACCAGCGATTCCTCTCCGATCACACACCCGTCCAGAAGCACGGAGCCCATTCCGATCAAACAGCGATCCTCCACGGTCGCTCCGTGCAGGACCGCCCGGTGGCCCACGGTCACCTCGGAGCCCACCACGAGCGGTTGGCCGCCGCCCGTGACGTGCAGGACGCATCCATCCTGAATGTTGCTCTTCGCGCCGATCCGGATCGCTCCGACGTCCCCGCGCACCACCGCGCCGTACCAGACGCTGGCCTCTTCCCCCAAAACGACATCGCCCACCACGGTGGCGGTGGGCGCGATGAACACGGATGCCGGTATCCTGGGCGAGCTTCCCCGGATGGCGGCGATGAGGGGTCGGGTCACCACGCCCGGGAGTCTATAGCTCCTCCGGATTGAATTTGCCGAAATCTTCCGGATTGAGCCCTTCGAGATACTTCCTCAGCTCCTCGGCCTTTTCCTCGGCAGTCCTCTCGGTCTTGGGCGGCGCGATGTTCTCCGCGACCGATTTCTCGAAGAGCTTGTCCATGATGAAAATGGGCGCGCGCGATCGCAGCGCGATCGCGATGGAATCGCTCGGGCGGGCATCGACCGCGACCGCCCCGGCGCCGCCGTCGACATAGATGTTGGCAAAAAACGTGCTGTCCTTGAGATCGGTGATGACCACGCGCGAGACCTTTGCGTTCAACCCTTCCAGGATGTTGATCATGAGATCGTGCGTGAGGGGGCGCTGGTACTTCTTGCCGAGAAGCTCCATGTGAATCGCGCTCGCTTCCATGGGGCCGATCCAGATGGGGAGCACCCGGTTTCCCTCAATCTCCTGTAAAAGGACTACCGGGCTTTTGGTGCGCTCATCGATCGCGAGGCCGCCCACGCGGACCGGAATCATGCTCATGGCTTCGAGTTCGTGCTGTCGGGCTTGGGAACGACTTCGAGGGTGGGGCCTCCCCCCATCGGCCCGAGTCCAGGCGGCGTCGCTCCGGTTCCCATGTTCTCGAGCATCCATTTCGCGGACGGCACGAGATCCGAATCGGGGTGTTCCCGCATGAACTTCTCGAACGCCTTGCGCGCCGCGGGATAGTCCTTGAGCTCCTCGGCGTAGGTGAAGCCGATCATGAAGGCGGCCTGGACCGCTGATTTGTCCTTGGGAAAGCGCGAGATGAGCCCCTCGAAAAGCTCGATTCGGTCGCGCGGCGAAACCTCGGCCTGCGCCTTCGCGAAGATCTCTGCGGGCGACTTCGGCGGGTTGTGCGCCATTTCTATCGAGTCCGGGAACAGGACGAGCCCGTATCGAATCTTCAGCGAGTCCTGCAGGGTGGCGTCGAATTGCTGGTTGCGCTCCCCTTCCAGCAACGCTCGAATCCGCGGCTCCACGTCCTTGAATGGGTGCGCCCCCGCGGGGGTCTGTTCGTCCACGCGGATGAGGTGCCACCCGCGGTCGCTCTTCAAAGGTTCGCTCGTTTCCCCTTCTTTGATCTTGAACGCGGCGGCCACGATCGAAGGAACCTTGCCGAGCACGGGCACCAGATCGCTGTCCGTGGTCACGTATCCGAGGACCCCGCCCGTCTTCGAACTCCCCTTGTCGGTGGAGTACTTGGCGCAGGCCTGATCCCAGGTCGAGCCCGACCGAAGCCGTTTCAAGACCTCCCGAGCCCTCGCCTGGGTCGGGACCTGAATGTGTCGCACGCGTGCGCGGCCGGGGGCCTTGAAGTCATTCGCGTGGTCGTCGTAATAGCGGTGGACCGCCGAATCGGGAATGGCCGGAAGCGCGCGCATCACGTTCTTATAGTAATACTTCATGAGCAGCTGCCGCTGCGAGCCTGCAAGCTCCGAGCGGTAGTTGGGATCGGCTTCGGTGCCCACCCTCTCGGCTTCGAGAAAGAGCGCCCACTGCTGGGCGAGGCGTTCCACGAGCGATTTGAACTGCTCGGGGTCCGCATATTCCTCCCGGATCGACGGCGGGGCGGACGCCAGAACCGAGTCGATGTCGCGCATCGTGAAGCGCCGACCCCCGACGATCGCCAGGACCGGGCCGGTGTCGCGCCTGGACGGTCCCGACACGTCCGGCGCGGAGGAAGCCTTCTTTGCCTCCGAAGAAGTTCCGGCGCAGCCCCAGAGGCCGAAGGCAAGGAGAATGCCCGCGAGACTGAGGTGAAGCGAGCGATTGAGAATCATAGAATCGGCGAAGCCTCTCATTTGCGGACCACCCAGACTTTGACTGGGGCCTCGATATCTTCATAGAGGTGGATGGCGATCTCAAATACTCCGAGCGACTTGATCGGTTCCGGCAACCGCACGTTCTTTCGTTCGATCGTATGGCCCTTCGCGGAGAGCGCGTCCTGGATCTCGTGAGCGGTCACGGACCCGTACATTTGGTCGTCCTCCCCCGCCTCCACGCTGAACTGGAGCGAGATCTGCGCCAGATCATCGCGGAGCTTTTCGGCTGCCTGCCGCTGCTTCGACTCGAGAGCCACGCGCGCCCTTTCACGATCCTTGAACACGGCGCGGGCGTTCCCGACGGCTTCGATCGCCTTCTTGCGCGGAATGAGAAAATTGCGGGCGTATCCGTCCGCGACGCGAACGGCAGTCCCGCGTTTTCCCAGCCCGCCGATATCCTCAAGCAGAATGATCTCCATCAGCTCCTCCTAGTCGCCCATGCCGCGCCCACCCCCGAGCGGTGCGCCCGGGTTGGATGTGGCCCTGAGGCGAAAGTCGTACCAAACATCGAGTAATCCGACGGCCAACACGGTCGTGATGAGAATCGGCATGAGCACCAGCAGGACCAGGACGGCCGCCTGGACGAGACCCCGGATGTGAAACGCCTGAGCGACGTACCGGGCGACCGCGAAACCCTGCACGATGTAGGCGAGCGCAAGCGGGAAGGCCAGATTTACGCCCGCCTCGAAGGCCGGCTTCCACCGCGTGACCATCAGGAGGAGCGCCAACGCAAGAACCCACGCGCCGACCGGGTGGACACGCCACACCGAGAATTCGGAGAAGGCGGGAAATCCCCCTTCCTCCTCCTGGAAGAGAACCGACGCCAGCCAGCAATTGGTAGCGATCACGACGATCCACTTGAGCGCGAAAAGAGACGGGAGCAGGAGCGTCCACACGCGCCCGGTCTGCTCCAGCGCCTGGTTGAACTCGCTCGCCGAGAGTCCGAGGGTCTGCGACAGGCGATGCTCGCTTTCCATGCGTTTGAGGTCGCCGATCCGGGCCGCGAGGAGACGGGTCAGCTCGTCCATCCCTCCCGCGAGCAAGTATCCGGCCGAGACCGCCAGCACCAGCGCCGCAGCGAGGCTTGCGGTGACCGAGGCGGGCATCCCCCGCCTGGCACACGCGGCGAGCAGGAGCCCCGCGGCCGCGAGCACCGCGATGAACACGAGCTGGTGAGGCTCTTTGATCCCGGAGGCGTACAGCGCGCCCAAGGTCGAGCTCGCCGCGAGGGCTCCCAGAAGGAGGCCCACCTTGCGGGCGAGCCACAGCAGGGCAAGCGGCAGGAGCCCGAACACCCACGGCAGCGGCGAGGGGATGTCCGTGTTGGCCGCGGCGATCAGAAGGGCACCGACCAGGATCGCTCCGATCGCGCGGAATGCGTTTCCGAGCGAGAGCGACCGGCCGGGCTCAGCGATACTGCTCACTGGTGAACGGCAGGAGCGCGAGAACGCGTGCACGCTTCACGGCCTCGGTGATCTGGGCCTGGTGGCGGGCGCAGGTGCCCGAAATCCGACGCGGGACGATTTTCCCGCGATCCGTGATGAAGCGCGTGAGCCTCCGGTCGTCCTTGTAGTCAATCCGGTCGACCTTGTCGAAGCAAAGCTTGCAGAATTTTCGCCGAAATGATCTCGATTCGCCCTCACGGCTCATGGATCTCTCTCCTCGTGGATGCGGTCTCCGCGCCCGCCGCGGCTGTCTCCGCGACGCGGCCCGGTTCTTCGGCCGCCCGCGGGGATTCCTTCACCGCGAGCACCGTCAGATGCCTGAGTACGCCCTCATTCAGGCGAAAACGGCGATCCATCTCGCCGATAAGCTCCGGCGGGCTCTTGTACTTGATGTGGATGTAGGTTCCGTCGCGGCGCTTGCGGATGTTGTAGGCGAGCTTCCGCTTCCCCCAGCGCTGGACCTCGATCACCTCGCCGCGCGCCTGGCCGATGCTCTGCGACACGCGTTCCACTTCGTCGTTGATGCGGGCTTCTTCGAGGCCGGGATCGAAAATAATCGTTGTCTCGTAGATCTTCATGAATTCCTCACTCCTCAACCGGGTCCAGTCCGAATCGGTTCCAACGGTTCATGGCTTTCCCCAATCCCGACGCGGCAGCGTCGTACGCCGCGCACGCGGCTCCCTCGAGCACTTCAGGGAGCCGTGCACGCTCCTCCTCGTCAAATTGCGAGAGCACGAAATCGGGAAGATCGGCCGATGCCGGCGCGGGCCCCACCCCGATCCGGAGCCTCGGAAACTCCGTCGTGCCGATCTCTTCGCGGATCGATTCGAGCCCCTGATGCCCCCCGGTGCCGCCCGAGGCGCGGAGCCGGATCGAGCCGAGCGGGAGGTACACGTCGTCGAACACGACCAAGATCTCCGACGCGAGCCATCCTTCCGCAAGCAGCGCCCGGAATGCCTCGCCGCTTCGATTCATGTACGTCTGCGGCTTGACTAGGGAAATCCGCTGCCTGTCCGCCCGGCCTTCCCCGCGCACGACGACACCCCTGCGCCGCCATCCGGTGAAGCCGCGGACCTTCCGGGCCAGGAGGTCCACCGCCATGAAGCCGGCGTTGTGGCGCGTCCCGTCGTACTCCGGGCCCGGATTGCCCAGACCGACCACCACGTTGGGCCCGTTAACCTTGCTTGCCTCCCTCTTCGGGCTCCGCGGCCTCTTCCTTCTTCTCCTTGGCGATCAGCTCGGGCTCGGCCTCGACCACTTCCTCCGCCGGCTTCACTTCCTCGAGTATCGTCGGCGGTACGACGGCGGCGATCGCGCGATCCATCTCGGTCTTGATCTCGGCGCGCTCCGTCTTGATATCGCTCACGTGGAGCGAGTCGCCGATGGCGAGGCCGCTCACGTCCACCTCGAGCTTGGACGGAATCTCGGTCGGGAGACACTCGACCTCCACTTCGCGAAGAAGGTGCTCGAGGATGCCGCCCGCGTCCTTGACGCCGATCGGCGTGCCGACGAGGACGATCGGGACCTCAACCGTGATCCGCTCGGTGAGCGAAATGTGCTGGAGATCCAGGTGGAGAATCAGCCCCGCTACCGGGTCGCGCTGAATCTCCCGGATGAGCGCCTTGCGGTCCTTGGCTTTGTCTCCGGACACCTTGAGATCCACGATCACGTTGCTGCCTTCAGCGGAGTGGATCACCGATTCCAGCTCTTTCAAGCTGATCGTGAGCGGGATCGAGTCCTCGCCCCGTCCGTAGTAGACCGCCGGGACGCGCCCGCCGGCGCGCAGCTTTCGCGCCACGCCTTTGCCGACGTCGGCACGCCGCGCGGCTTCCAGAGAAACGATCGCCATGGGTGCGGCTCCTTCCTAATTCCCTACGCGTCCTTCGCGTGGATTCTGGTCAAATGAAAAGCGAACTCAGCGATTCTTCGTCGTGGATGCGGCGGATCGCCTCCCCCAAGAGCCCCGCGACCGAAAGCATCTTGATCGTGGGCCCGAGCTTGTCCGCATCGTGCGGAATGCTGTCGGTCACGATCAGCTCGCACACCGAGGACCGGCGGATCCGCTCGACCGCGTCCCCGCATAGGACGGCGTGCGTGCACGCGGCGTAGATGTCCCGGGCGCCCGCGCGCTTGAGCGCTTCGGCGGCTTCGACCAGCGTCGCGCCCGTGCTCACGACGTCGTCGAAAATCACCACGTTCTTGCCTTCCACCTCGCCGATGACGTTCATCATCTCCACCGCGTCGGGCCGGGGGCGTCGTTTGTCGACGACCGCGAGGCCGACCCCAAGCCGCTTCGCATACGCGCGCGCCATCTTCACGCTCCCGATGTCCGGCGCGACCGCGATCAGGTTCGGGATATTCAAGTGGATGCAGTAGTCGACGAGGACCGGCGCGGCGTACAAATGGTCGAACGGTATGTCGAAGAACCCCTGGATCTGCGCCGAGTGCAGGTCCATCGTCATCACGCGGTCGGCCCCCGCCGTGGTGATCAGGTTGGCGACGAGCTTCGCCGTGATCGGCACCCGCGGCTGGTCCTTCCGATCCTGCCTCTGGTAGCCGAAATACGGAATGACCGCGGTCACACGGCCGGCCGATGCCCGCCGCGCGGCGTCGATCATCACAAGCAGCTCCATGAGATTCGTGGCCGGAGGGAACGTGGGCTGGAACACGAAGATGTCCGAGCCGCGGATGTTCTCGTTGATCTTGACGGAGGTCTCACCGTCCGAGAACTGATCGACCGTCGCGTCCCCCAGCTCGGTGCCGAGGGACTCGCAAATCGCCTCGGCCAGCGGCCGGTTGGCATTTCCCGTGAACAGGCGCAGGCGCGTCTCCGCCGCGCGCTTGCGGGCCAATTCGGGCTCATGTCCGGGTACCGTGACCGGACGACGATCCGCGGCGAGCTTTACCGTCATCGTTTCCTCCTGGGAATTCCCAGAAAACAAAAAACCCAAGGCCGATTGACGACTTCGTCAATCGGGCCCGACGCGCCTTCCGGCGCTCGATGGGCCGGAGGCTTTCCCTCCGGGGCCCGGCGATCGAGGTCAATTGTCTTGGGCTCTGGCTAACGCCGCCTGCTCTGCGGCGAAACGGATTCTAGCGCATCCGGACCCGAAGCGGGTCGGGAAAATATGGTTGGGGCGGGAGGATTCGAACCTCCGGATGGGAGATCCAAAGTCTCCTGGCTTACCACTTGCCGACGCCCCAATCGCTTGACGGACGGAAGGCCGAGCCCCCGATCGACTTCATCGGGACGGTGGCGAAGCCCTCGCCCATCCTTTACATGCTGAGGGCGAGGGGCGGCTGCTTGGCTCGCTCCTTTTCGTATTCAGCGAGGATCCGATCCTCGATGAATTTCCGAGTCTCGTTGTTGATGGGATGCGCGACGTCCTGGTAGGTCCCATCGGGACGCTTCCGACTGGGCATCGCCACGAACATGCCGTTCGTCCCTTCGATGATCTTGAGCCCTCGAATGACGAACGCGTCGTTGAAGGTCATGCTCGCGAATGCTTTCAACTTGTCGTCGTCCCGCAGGGAAATACGGACCTCGGTGATTTCGAGCGTCATACCGTCACCGCCTCGAGTTCCGGACCTCGTTCCGTCGAAGTCCTGGGATCCATCGCTGGATCCGGCCCCATCGCACCCCCCAAACATCAGCGCCCCGGTGTCGGCTTTCGCCGTTACGCAACTACTGCCATCACGACGCCTCGTTCGGTGGTACGCACGACGTGGACTGTCGCTCCCACTTCGGCGGCCCTCTCCGCCGCCTGTTGCGCGCCAGCCTGCGTCAGTGCGAGCCCGAAAACCGTGGAACCACTACCGGACAGAAGCGAACCCAGGAGGTCGCACTCACCGAGCAAACACCTGAGTTTTGCGACAATCTCCAATTCCGGAAGGACAACGTTCTCGAAATCGTTATGCAAACGGGATGCGATCGAGCTCCAGTCATGTCGTTCAATCGCCGCGGCCAGCATACTAGCGCCCGAGCCCGGGGGTGTCAACCGAATTCTGACCCGCCCGTAGGCCCAAGTTGTTGAAACTGCGATAGGTGGCGTCGCCAGTACGATCCAGGCGCCTGGCAGAGGACAAAGATGTCTCACCTCGTCCCCTCGCCCCGTCGCGCGGGCCGTCCCACCCTTCAAGAAGAAGGGAACGTCGGCGCCAAGCGCCGATGCCATCTCCTGAAGCCTTGCATCCACGAACCCCAGGCCGAGCAGCCGGTTCACGCCGATGAGAAATCCCGCGGCGTCGCTGCTTCCACCCCCAAGCCCCGCCCCGATCGGAATGCGCTTTGTGAGCCGTACGCGAACCCCGCGCCGATTGTTCCGCGCTGGCTCCTCCATGAATGACCACGCCCGCTCGATAATGTTGGGGCCGTTCTTCGGAATCCGGATCCCGCGCGTTTCGAGGGCGAATCCTTGAGGCGCCTCTTCGAGCAGGAGCTCGTCTTCGAGCAGCACGGTCTGCAAGATCGTATCGACCTCGTGGTAGCCGTCCGGACGACGGCCCAAGATCCAGAGGCCGAGGTTGATTTTCGCGGGGCAGCGGATTCGGAGCGCGCGCGGATCCGCCACGGCTCACCTCACCGGCCAGTAGAGGATCGCGAGCAGCGCCGCGCCCCAGAGGAGGACGTTCACCAGGGTAGGCCGGTCGCGAAAGAGATGCTCCGAGGGATTGCCTCCCTTCTCCTCCGCGTACATGAGGTACAGATACCGGAAGATTCCGTAGAGCACGAAAGGGATGGTGAGGTAGAGGGGACGCCCGCCGAATTTCGAAATCGTTTCCGGGGAGATCGTATACACCGAGTAGGCGAGCACCGTCGCGCTCGTCACCACCGCGACGAGCTGGTCGAGCAGCCGAGGCGTGTAGGCGCCCAGCGCGGCGCGATGGAGCCGCGCGTCCCCCTCGAGCGTGGCAAGCTCGTGCCGGCGCTTTCCGATCGCGAGAAAGAGCGCGAGAAAGAACGCGCACACCAAGAGCCACGGCGAGAGGATGACCTCTTCTCCGCTCTGCGTCGCGCGGTCGCGGATGAGCTCGACTCCCGCGGTCGCGCGCAGCACAAATCCGAGCGCGATGGTCACGACGTCCAGGAGCACGACCTGCTTGAGGAACAAGGAATAGGTGAGGGTGAGCGCCACGTATCCGGACGCCGTGCATCCGAAACGGGTTCCGAGCAAGAACGCGCCTCCCAGCCCAACGGCGAGGAAGGCAAACGCCCAACCGGCGGCGACGCCCACGGGGACTTTGCCGGCGGCGATCGGCCGGTCCCGCTTCGCGGCATGGAGCCGGTCGCGCTCGATGTCCACGATGTCGTTCAGGATATACATGCCGGATACGGCGAGCGAGAAGAGGAAGAAACCCAGGATCGCGTCCCGCACGTACGGCGGATCGAGAAACTTGAGCGTGAAGATGAGGCCCGCGAAGAGAACGAGGTTCTTCGTCCACTGATAGAGCCGCATCGATTGGACGATGTACCGCATCATCCGCGGCGTTTCCTCGCGCGCCGGGCGCGCCGCGGCCCGGCTTCTTTGGTGCCCCGCGCGCGCGCCACATCCTCTGCGCGCTCGCAGAGGATATGCCCCACCAGAAGATGCACCTCCTGGATCCGCGCGGTCTCGCGGGAGGGAACGACCAGGGCAGCGTCGCATCGCCGCGCGAATGCGGCTCCCCCTCCGCCGGTCATGCCGATCACGGCGAGCCCACGGGCCCGCGCGGCGCGGACCGCTTCCAGCATATTCGGGGAACGGCCGCTCGTCGTCATGGCGACCAGGAGATCCCCCCGGCGCCCGAGCGCTTCGATCTGCCGCGCGAAGACGCGCTCGAACCCGTAGTCGTTCCCGACCGCTGTGATCAGGGAGCCGTCCGCGCTGAGCGCGAGGGCCGGAAGGGCATCGCGATCACGGACGAACCGCCCGACGAGCTCCGTGGCCAAATGCTGCGCCTCGGCCGCGCTCCCGCCGTTGCCGCAGAAAAAGACGGTCCGCCCGCCGGCGACCGTGGCGCTCACGATCCGGGCCATGCGCTCGATCGCATCCAGCTCGCGTGCGAAGACCGCGATGAGGGTGGCGGCGCTTTCGGCGAAGGTACGGCGAACCCGGTTCGAAGCGAGCGTCGCGTCGCCCCGCTTCGCGGGACGCGGGCTCAAGCCGCCGCCCCGCGCTGAGCCGACCACCGGCGCCCGAGGTAGTCGCGGACCGCGTCCTCCCAGCGAGGCAACGACTCGCCGGTCAGCGCTTGGTAGCGCTTGCCGGAAAGCACCGAGTTCTTCGGTCGCGGCGCAGGGCGCGTGAAGCGGTCCGAGGTGGTTTCCCGCACCTGAAGCGGCGAGCCCAGGTCACGAGCGATCTCAACCGCGAATCCGTGCCAGGTGGTCTCTCCCGAGTTCGTGACGTGCACCGTTCCCGTCGTGCCGAGCCTCAGCAGCTTCTCGATCCCGCGCGCCAGGTCGCGGGCGTACGTGGGCGATCCGCGCTGATCCGTTACGACCTCGGGGGGTTCCCCCCGTTTCAGCTTTTCCGCGATCGCGTCCACGAAGTTTGTCCCTCCCTCGCCGAACACCCAGGACGTACGGACCGTGAGGTTTTTCCCGGCCACCTCGCGCGCGATTTCCTCCCCCGCGAGCTTGCTCCTCCCGTAGGCGTTGATCGGCCGGGGCGGATCATCCTCGAGGTACGGACCCTCCTTCGTCCCGTCGAAGACGTAATCGGTACTGAGGTAGACCAGGGTCGCGCCACGCTCCAGGGCGAGCGACGCGACGTGGCTCGTGCCGTCCCGGTTCGTGGCCATCGCGAGATCGAACTCGGTCTCGCAGCGGTCCACGGCCGTCATCGCCGCCGCATGGACCACCGCGTCGAACTCGATCCCCTTGGCCGCCGCGAAGACGCGGCCCTTGTCGCGCACGTCGACTTCGTCGCGACCCCAGAGGTAGAGGGTGTTCCCCGACGCGAGCCACTCGCGAATCGCCCGGCCCAAAATGCCCTCGGCCCCGGTGACGAGGATGCGCATGAGCGCCTCTACAACACATCCACCAGGCTGGAGTCGCCGACCATGAAGCGATACGCGGTCGGTTTGAGCTGCGATCGCTGGATCCGCACTTCCTTGCCGATCAGGGACGCCTCGATGCGCACCGGGATATCCTGGATCACGCACCGCTCGAGGACGATCGAGTGCTCGATCTCGCTGTTTCGGATCGTCACCTCGTCGTAGATGGAGGTGAACGGGCCGATGTAGGAGTTCTTGATGACGCAGCGCTCGCCGACAATGAGCGGGCCGCGGAGGATCGAATTCTCGATCGTGGTGCCCGCGCCGACGATGACCTCCCCCTCGGTGCGGGTCGTGCCGTCCAGCGTACCGCGGAGGAGGCGCTTCGCCCGGGAAAGGACCATCCGGTTCGCTTCGAGCATATCCTCGAGCTTGCCCGTATCCTTCCACCAGCCCGAGATGATGTGGCAGTTGACGTTCTTGTCGTGGTCGATCAGCCACTGGATCGCGTCGGTAATCTCGAGCTCGTTCCGGAACGAGGGTTTGATCTTGTTGACGGCCTCGAAGATGTTCGAGTCGAACATGTAGACGCCGACGAGTGCTAAGTCCGACTTCGGCTCCTTCGGCTTCTCCGTCAGCCGCTTCACACGACTGCCGTCCAGCTCAGCGACGCCGAAGTCCTGAGGATTGGGCACGTGCGCGAGCAGGATCTGGCTGTTGGGACGGTCGCGCTCGAACTCTCGGACGAGCGGCGTGATCCCGTCCAGAATCAGGTTATCGCCCAGGTACATGACGAAGGAATCGTCTAGCATAAAGTCGCGAGACACCTTGACCGCGTGGGCCAGGCCGAGGGGCGCTTCCTGGCGGATGTAGGTGGTCTTGATCCCCAGGGCCGAGCCGTCTCCGAGCGCGGCGCGGATCTCTGGCTCGGTGTCGCCGACCACGATACCCACGTCCGTGATGCCCGCGTCGCGGATCGCCTCGACACCGTAAAAGAGGATCGGCTTGTTGCCGACGGGGATCAGCTGCTTCGCCCCGGTGTGTGTGATCGGCCGAAGGCGAGTCCCCTTGCCGCCGCTCAAGATAAGCGCCTTCATCCCGTTCTCCTCGCCGCGGCCGAGCCCTTCAGGCGATCGCGCGCGAAGGCCCGCCCGCGCTCGAGAACCTCCCGGATGCGTGAGGCGTCGCGCGCGCCTGCGACCGCCTGCTCGGGCTTTCCGCCCCCCTTGCCGTCCACGATGGATACCGCATCCTTCGCCCAGTCGGGAGCGGATAGAACTCCCTTGAGCCCGGAGCCCACGGAAGCCACCACCGAAAGCTTGCCCTCGATCGCCGCGGCCAGGAGCCCGCCCCCTTGCGGCAGCTTTTGGCGGATCAAGTCGCCGGCCTCCCGAAGCTCCTCGACCCCCTGCGCACCGACTTCGGCCACGACGATCGGTGGATCCCCCGACCGAAGCGCAGCCTCGATCAGCCGCTCGACCTGCGATTTCAGTCCCTCCCGGCTCTGCTTCGCGTGCTCCGTCCGCAAAAGGCGCGCCTCTTCCTGTAATGCGGCCACCCGGTGCAGAAGCTGGTCCCGCCCGACCCCGACCCGCCCGCCGAGCTCACGCAGGAGCGCTCGGTCCTCTTCCGCGTGCCGGTACGCGAGGGCGCCGGTGACCGCCTCGATGCGCCTCGTGCCCGAAGCGATCGCGGCCTCCGACTCAATCCGAAAGTATCCGATCTCGCCGGTGCGGCGCACGTGGCATCCGCCGCAAAGCTCACGGCTGAAACCGGGAACGATCACCTGGCGGACCCGCTCGCCGTACTTCTCGCCGAAGAGCGCCATGGCGCCCTTCTCCTGGGCTTCCTTGAGGGAGCTCCATTCGGTTTCGACAGGCAGATCCTCGAGGATCTTCTCGTTGACCATCGACTCGATCGCATGGACCTCCTCCGGCGTGAGCGCTTTCGCGTGCGTGAAATCGAACCGAAGCCGGTCCGGCGCGACCAGCGAGCCCGCCTGCTTGAGCTGGGCACCGAAGCGCTGCCTCAACGCGGCGTGCAGGAGATGCGTCGCGGTATGGTTCCGCTGGGTAGGCGCCCGCTCGGCGGCGTCCACCGCTGCCCGGTAGGGGCCGGCGGTCAGCTTCTCGGCCCCTCCCTCCGCGAACTCGCCCCGGTGGACGATGCGGTCTCCGTCACGATAGACGTCGACGACTCGGAGCCTCGTCCGCGCGGCGCCCGGCATCGACTCTAGTACTCCCGTGTCCGCGACCTGGCCGCCCGATTCTGCGTAAAAGGGCGTCACGTCGAGCGTGAACTCGACAGCGGCCGCCCCGGCGGCCGCGCCCTCGCTCGCGGGAACATCCCGCACATCTCGGATCTCGACCCCGTCGACGTTCCACCGGTCATAGCCCACGAACTCCGAGTGCGAACCGCTCGTGAGCGAGCGCCATTTCCCCGCGCCGTGCCGGGCTTCGAAGCGCGCCTCTTTCCGGCCGCGGTCCCGCTGCTCGTTCATCGCGACCTCGTAACCGGGCATGTCGACGGTGAGGCCCCGCTCCCCCGCCATCTCTACGGTGAGATCGATCGGGAAGCCGTAGGTGTCGTAGAGCTGAAACGCGACCGGCCCCGGGAAGAGCGTCTGCTTTTTCTTCTCTAGGCCTGCCACGGTCTCTTCAAACCGCGCGACTCCCTGCTCGAGCGTCCGCGCGAATCGGCTCTCCTCTTCCAGGATCGCCGCCGCGACGGCCCCCTCTTCCCGCTTCAGATACTCGTACTCCTCGTAACGGCTCATCTGGGAAACCACGACCGGCACGAGCCTCGAGAGGAAAGTGCCTTCGATTCCGAGGTCCCTCCCGAAGCGCGCGGCACGGCGTAGGAGCCGGCGCACCACGTACCCGCGCCCTTCATTCGAAGGTCGCACGCCCTCGGCGCAGGTAAAAACGAGCGCCCGAATGTGGTCCGTGATGACGCGGGCAGCCCGGCGGCCACGATCGGTCGCGGCTGCCTTCGGCGTGCCGAGGCGTCGCGCGGCGTCCCCGATCGGAAGAAGAAGGTCGTTCTCGTAGACCGACGGCGCCTGCTGGAGGATCATGGCGAGC
>DASXTQ010000007.1:0-11089 GCA_036505295.1 Candidatus Eiseniibacteriota bacterium | reverse complement strand
GGATGCGGTGAATCGGATCGTGCAGTTCGTGGACGAGCACGAGACGATCGAAGGAGCGCCGGGGCTCAAGGAAGAGCACCTCCCCGTTTTTGATTGCGCCTTCAAGCCGAAGAGCGGAACCCGGACGATCCAGCACATGGGCCACATCCGGATGATGGAGGCCGTGCAGCCGTTCATCTCAGGTGCGATCTCGAAGACCGTGAACATGCCCGAGTCGGCGACGCCACAGGACATCGCGGACGCCTACGTGGCCGCCTGGAAGGCGGGGCTCAAGGCGATCGCGATCTATCGCGACGGATCCAAGCGGAGCCAGCCGCTCTCGACCGGCAAGGAGGACCGGGGCGCGTCCCAGGCCCCCGCGCAGCCGAGGAGGCGGAGGCTTCCGGATGAGCGGAAGTCGATCACCCACAAGTTCTCGGTTGCCGGGCACGACGGTTATCTCACGGTCGGTATGTACGAGGATGGCACGGCGGGCGAGATCTTCATCGTGATGGCCAAAGCGGGGAGCACGCTCTCCGGCGTGATGGATTCCTTCGCGACCGCGGTCTCGCTCGGACTCCAGCACGGCGTGCCGCTCCAGCTCTACGTGAACAAGTTCAGCCACGTTCGGTTCGAGCCGCACGGCTTCACGAAGAATCCGGATATCCCGATCGCGAAGTCGATCGTCGATTACATCTTCCGCTGGCTCGGGATCAAGTTCCTGGGGTACGCGCCGGCGACGGTCGCGCACGAGACCGCGAAAGAGGACCCGCTCGAGGCGGGCGGCGTCCAGACGGTCGGGGATTCACAGCTCTCGCTCATCAACGGAGGGAACGGCCACGGGAAAGAGGCTCTCGAGGACGATCGCTCCTTCGTCTCACAGGCCGACGCGCCTCCCTGCTCCGACTGCGGGGCGATCATGGTGCGGCGCGGCGCATGCTACAGCTGCCTGAACTGCGGCGCCACCAGCGGATGCGCTTGAGGGTATCCGTCGCTTCTTCCAGGTAAGACCCGCTGTCGACGTAAATCGACCCTGTCGGGGGCGCCCTCGCGTGGGTGCCTTCCGGCAGGATCCCCGCTCTCGGCGGAATTCCGAGCTTTCGCCAGGGTGTAGGATCCGCAAGGCATGATCCGAGTATTCGTCTCTCCTTCCAGCCAGAATCGGCTCCGGGCCGCTCTCGACTTTGCCCATGAGCACGAGGGCAGCGCCGAGATGCTTGTCCTCGGTGCCACCCGCGAGGCGGCCGACGACCTGGTCCGCGAGCTGACCCTGTCCCGCCGGGCCACGTTCGGGATCCAAAGAGCCAGTCCCTTACAGCTCGCCGCCCGTCTCGCGGTTCCGGCCATGACCGAGGGGGGGTTGGCCCCGGCGACAAGCCTTGCCGTCCAGGCGGTGGCCGCGCGAGCCGCCTTTGAGGTGCACGCGCGCGGAGAGCTCAACACCTTAGGACCGGTGATCGAGTTCCCGGGATTCCCGGCGGCGCTGGCCGAGACCCTCCATGAGCTCCGGGGCGCGCGAATCCCTGCCGGTGAGCTCAAGAGTCCGGGCGCACAAGACCTTTCCCGAGTCGCCTCCGTGTACGCCGAGAGGCTCGACCAGGATCTGCTCTGCGACGCCTCGGCCCTCTACGAGCTGGCGACCCGGGCGCTGATCGAGAATCGGCCCGATGACCTTCCGGAGGCCGTGGTCCTCCTCGATGTCCCGATCCAGACGGCCGTGGAGCGCGATTTTCATCGGGCGCTGCTCGGCCGGGCGCGTCATGCGATCGCGACCGTGCCGAGGCACGACGAGGAGACGCTGGAAGCGCTCCTCGAGCTGGGCGCGGAGCGCCAGGACGACTCGCCGGTCCCCACCGGGGCCGTCGACCGGCTGCGCGCGCACCTCTTTTCGGAGAGCGCACCGCCGCGAGGTCAAGCCAAAGACGAGGTGCAGTGGTTCTCCGCGCCAGGCGAAGCCCGGGAAGCGGTCGAGATCGCACGACGGATTCTCGACGTCGCGGGTCAAGGCGTGCCGTTGGACCGGATCGCCGTGTTCCTGAGAAACCCCGAAGCCTACGTCGATCACTTAGTCGCGGCCTTCCGGCGTGCCTCCGTTCCGGCCTACTTCGATCGTGGAGCGCGCCGCCCGGACCCCGCCGGTCGCGCATTCCTGGCGCTTCTCGCATGCCGCTCGGAAGGGCTCTCCGCTCGGCGCTTCGCCGAATACCTGTCGTTTGGGCAAGTGCCCGATCCGGATCCGGATGGTGCGCCGCCGAGCGACAGGCAGGAGTGGACCCCCGCACCCGACGAGATGCTCGCCACCGCCGCTACCCTACGAGCGCAGCAGACGTCCCTGTTCGAGCAGCTCGAAGCCGCGCTTCCACCCGCACCGCCGGACGCCGATGAGCGTCCTGTTCTCGCCGGAACCCTGAGGGCGCCGTGGAAATGGGAGGAGCTTCTGGTCGAGGCCGCGGTCATCGGGGGGCGCGCCCGCTGGGAGCGACGCCTGCGCGGCTTGAGGAGAGAGCTCGAGATCAAGCGCGACACGCTCCGCGCCCAGGAGCGCGACCCCGGGCCGCTCGCCGGCGTGGAGCGCGACCTGACGCAGCTCGGTCACCTGGAGCGATTCGCCCTTCCCGTGATCGAGGCGCTGGATTCCCTGCCCGCCTCGGCGGCCTGGGGGGAATGGCTGGATGCCCTGGCTCACCTCGCACCCCGTGTCCTGCGCCGCCCCACGCGCGTCCTCGAGCTCCTGGCCGAGCTCCGCCCCATGGCATCGGTCGGTCCGGTCGGCATCGAGGAGGTGCAGGTGGTCCTGCAAACCCGGCTGGCCTCGCTCGAGCAGGATTCACCCGCGCACCGGTTCGGGAGGGTGTTCGTCGCATCCCCCGAAGGAGGGCGGGGCCGGAGCTTCGACGTTGTGTTCATCCCGGGTCTTGCGGAGCGCTCCTTCCCCTTCCCGGTTCGCGAGGATCCGCTCCTTCTCGACCGCGTCCGCGAGGAAAGCGCGCCATTCCTCCCCCGCAAGGAACGGCGCGTACAACGTGAGCGCTTGCGTCTCTTGCTCGCGGTAGGGGCTGCCGAACGACGGGTCGTCTTCTCGTATCCGCGAATCGACGGCGCGGAGGGACGCCCACGCGTCCCATCCTTCTACGGACTCGACCTCGTCCGAGCCGTGACCGGAGATCTTCCGGAACCTGCGCAGTTCGAGCGCGACGCAGCCGCCGCCGGCGCGGCGCGGCTCGCCTGGCCGGCGCCCCAGGATCCAGAGCGTGCCGTGGACGCGGCCGAGCACGACCTTGCCGTGATCGGCGACCTCTTCCGGCGCGCGGACGACAAGGCGACCCGCGGCCGGGCCCGCTACCTGTTCGGGCTCAATCCGCACCTGGGTCGATCGCTCCGCGCCCGCCGCGCGCGGTGGCGGCACGAGTGGGGTCCGCAGGACGGTCTGGTCCGGACCACCCCGCAGATCGCCGATGCCCTCGCCGCGAATTCGCCGGAACATCGCGTCTATTCCGCAACCGGGCTCGAGCGCTACGCGACGTGCCCCTACAAGTTTCTCCTCGGAACAATCCATCGGCTCGAGCCGCGGGAAGAGCCCACCGCGATCATCCAGCTCGACCCGATGCTTCGCGGCAGCATCATCCATGAAATCCTGGCGGAGACGATCCGCGCGCTCGAGAAGTCGGGGCTCCTCCCTCCCGCAGCCGAACGGCTCGACCAAGCCACAAAGGTCCTCGACGCCACGCTCCATCGCGTGAGCTCGCGTTGGCGCGAGGACCTTGCCCCCGCGATCCCCCGGGTTTGGGAGGACGAGATGCGGGAGATACGGATCGACGCGCGGCGATGGCTGGGGCGGCTCGTCGAGGAGGCGCGGCAGTGGGTACCGCTTCATGTCGAATACCAGTTCGGCTTCGGAGCGCCGGCGAACGGCGCGCCGGGGCATCCCGAGCCGGCGGCGATCGACGGGGACTGGAGGCTGCACGGCGCTGTCGACGCGATCGACGTTGCGACCGATGGGAGCGCGCTCCGGATCACCGACTACAAGACCGGGTCGAGCCATTTCCCACGCGAGAGCGTCCTGGCCGGCGGGCGAATGCTGCAACCCATGCTGTACGCGCTTGCGGTCGAGGAGATGCTGCACCGCCCCGTGCGGCAGGCGCGGCTCGATTTCTGCACGACCCGGGGAGGCTTCACGACCCTGCCCGTCGACATCGGTCCCTATCAGCGCTCCCAGGCGGCGCTCGCGCTCACGATCATCAAGGGAGCTATCTCCAAAGGGCTCCTGCATCCGGCGCCCCTGGACGGCGCTTGTGCCTTCTGCGATTTCCGTTCGGTATGCGGCCCCACCGAGCAGGGCCGCTGGCACGTCAAGGATCGCGCTCCGCTGGAGCCGCTATTCGAGCTGCGGGGTCTGCAATGACTCCGCGCACCCCGCCTTCGCTTCGTCTTGTCCGTTCCCCGGAGCGCGGTTCACCCACGGGGACCCGGGAGCTCGAAGACGCGGCCCAACGCGAACAGATCGTATCCGCGCTCGACCGGAACGTGCTCATCGAGGCCGCCGCCGGAACGGGAAAGACCACGGAGCTGGTACATCGCATCGTCGCGGTGCTCGCGCGCGGGCGGACCACCGTGGACCGCATCGTGGCCATGACCTTCACCGAGAAGGCGGCGGGCGAGATCAAGCTCCGGATTCGCTCGGGGCTGGAGCTCGCGCGCAAGAATGCCCCGGGCGACGGCGGCGAATACGCGAGGCTCGAGCACGCGATCGCGCACCTCGAAGAAGCCTGGGTGGGCACCATCCACGGGTTCTGCGCGGAGATCCTTCGCGAGCGCGCCGTGGAGGCCGCCGTCGACCCCGCGTTTCAAGTCCTCACCGAGCGGCATTCGGAAGAGATGTTCGCGCGCGCCTTCCGGGGCTGGTTCGAGCGGGTGTTGGAGAATCCGCCACCCGGGATTCGCCGAAGCCTGAGACGGAAGACCCAGCGCCGAGGGGAGGGGCCGATCGAGCGTTTGCGGGTCGCGGCGTGGCGGCTCTCCGAATGGCGTGACCTCGACGCGCGGTGGAGCCAGGAGCCGTTCGATCGTGACGCCGAGCTTGGAACGGTTCTGGAGCGGCTCCACGATCTCGCCGACCTGAGCGCGCAGCCCTCCGATCCGAAAGATCTCCTGTACCAGGACCTCGAGCCCGCGCGCACCCTGAGCCGCGATCTCCGCGCCGTGGAAGCCGCCGGGTTGCAGGATCGCGATCAAGTCGAGGCGGAGATCGTCGCACTCCCCCGTCGCTACGTGGCGGAGAAGGTAACGTTCGCCAAGGCGCGACGTGGCCGAACGACACGCTACAGCCCGACCGTGGACCGATCCACGATCCTGAACGCCCACGGTGAATTGATCGAGGCCATCGAATCCTTCGCGCGCCGCGCGAACGCCGACCTCGCCACCCTGCTTCAAACCGAGCTCAAGGGGGCGTTGGAGGCGTACGACGCGATGAAACGCCGTCATGGCAGGCTCGACTTCGTCGACCTGCTGGTGCGGGCTCGGGATCTCGTGCTCCGGAAGGACATTCGAGTCGAGTTTCAGGAGCGCTTCTCGCACTACTTCATCGACGAGTTTCAGGACACGGACCTGCTTCAAGCCGAGATCCTGCTCCTGCTCGTCTCGGCCGATCCCAGCGAGACGCGCTGGGAGCACGTCCGCGCCAGACCGGGTTGCCTGTTCGTGGTTGGGGACCCGAAGCAGGCGATCTACCGATTCCGCCGGGCCGACCTCGGCGTCTACGAGCGGGTGAAGGAACAGCTCGCGGGCGCGGGAGCGCTGACCCTTCGTTTGACCTCGAGCTTTCGCGCGGTTCCCGATCTGCAATCGGCGGTGAACCGCGCCTTCGTGTCGCGACTGGACGGCGATCTCGATAGCCAGCAGGCCGCCTACGTGCCTCTCACTCCGGTGCGGCAGGCTCTCGAGCGACAGCCCGCGCTCATCGCGCTGCCGATTCCCGGCACACGCGGTGAGCAGCGAATCAACGTGGACCTGCTTTCAAACGAGCTGCCGCCGGCGGTCGGCTCCTTCCTGGACTGGCTCCTGCACGAGAGCGGATGGACCGTCACCGAGCGCGATCGCACCGGACCCGTTCCGGTGGAGGCGCGCCACGTCTGTATTCTGTTCCGCCGCTTCTCCGAGGAGATCACGCGGCCCTACGTCGCCGAGCTGGACGCGCGCCGCATCCGCCATCTCCTGGTCGGCGGACGATCCTTCCACGCACGCAGCGAAGTGGAGGCGATGCGCACCGCGCTCACCGCGATCGAGTGGCCCGATGATGAGCTTTCCGTCCTCGCGACCCTCCACGGGCCCCTCTTCGCGATCGGCGACGAGGAGATCCTCGAGTACCGGCACCGGTATGGCCGTTTGCACCCGTTCCGGCTTCCGGGCGATTCGATTCCCGAGCGGCTCGAGCCGATCACCGGCGCCCTGGGTCTCTTGGCGGAACTGCACCGGAGCCGCAACGCACGGCCGGTCGCGGATACGATTCACGCGCTGCTCGAGAGCACGCGGGCCCACGCCGGCTTCGCATTCCAGCCTTCCGGAGAACAGGTCCTGGCGAACGTGCTCCACTTGACCGAATGCGCGCGCGCTCACGAAAAGGCAGGGGGCCTTTCGTTCCGGAGTCTCGTGGCCCGGCTGGACGCCGATGCGGCGTCCCATGCGCGCGAGGAGGCCCCGATTCTCGAGGAAGGCAGTGAAGGCGTCCGGCTGATGACGGTGCACAAGGCAAAGGGCTTGGAATTCCCCGTGGTCATCCTCGCCGACTACACCGCGTCGATGACCTGGCAGAACATGGAGCGGCACGTCGACTCGAGCCGCCGCCTGAGCGCGCTCACGCTGGCGGCGTGCGTTCCGTGGGAGCTTCACCAGCACCAGGACACGGAACAGCGCCGGGAGCTGGCCGAGGCACAGCGGCTCACCTACGTGGCAGCTACAAGAGCCCGCGATCTCCTCGTGGTGCCGGCGGTCGCGGAGCAACGCTGGGGAGAAGGCAAGCAAACCGCGGACGGGAAATGGCTGTACATGCCGTGGTGGCTCTCCCCGTTGAACGACGCGATCTATCCCGATCCGCTAACACGACCCGAACAACCAATCGGCAGCCCCGATTTCGCGGCGATCCAGGATCCCGATGGGTCGGTGGGTGGAATCGCGCCGGGTCTCTACGCGATGGGTGGTTACGGCGTCGTGTGGTGGCCGACCTTGCGGACGGAGCGCCGACGCCCGGTGGGAGTGCTCCATCAGGAATTGCTGGACCCCGCTGTGGATCCGGCCCTAGTGAAGGAGGACGAACGGCGGCATCGCGAGTGGGAAGCGCGCCGGAGCGGCCTGATCGAGCGGGCCTCGGTACCCCGTATCCTGCCCGTGCCGGCGACGACACGTGCCCGGGGAGCCCCGTCATCGAAAGTCTCTGAGCAGCCCGAGGTCGCGGAACACACCCTACCGCGAGCGCCGGGTCGCCCTACCGGAATTCGATTCGGATCTCTGGTCCACGCGGTGCTCGCGACGATTCCTCTCGATGCGGACGCCCCTGTGATCTCGGGCACATGTACCTTGCAGGGACGCATCCTCGGCGCGACCGACGAGGAGCGAGAGGCAGCCGAGAATGTGACGAAGGCGGTGCTCGGCTCGGACATTCTCGAGCGGGCGCGCGCGGCCGCCCGCTCGGGCCGCTGCCGTCGCGAAGTCGCGATCACGATCCAGGATGACGACGGAGCGATTGTCGAGGGCCAGGCCGACCTGGCCTTCGAGGAGAACGATCGCTGGACGGTCGTGGACTTCAAGACCGGCGCGGATCTGGATCCCAGCGCGGAACACCACCGCCGACAAGTCGCGCTGTATGCGCGTGCTATCGAAGCGGCGACCGGACGACCCGCCCGGGGATGGATCGTCCACATCTAGGGCCGATGCGGCCGGAATGAATCCCCTGCCTACCCCGGGAAAATCTGCGGAGGCGGGGGCCGCTTCGGCGGCGCCGGCTGCTCGGGCTCGGGATCGGGGGCCAGGGCCGGATGCGGGATCCTCGGGGACGCAGGCCGGGGGGCATCGGCGGCGGGAGGCTGCCACGCCCCCGACGAAACCGAAGCCGCGGCCGGCGCCGACGGCCGTCTCGTCGCCTGCACGGGCCTCGAGGGCACGGCCCGCATCCTCATCGGACGGTCGAAATACCGCTTCAAGAAGATCGCGCCCACCCCGAGCATCCATAGCTCAAGGGGCAGCCCCACGCCGTAGCGCATCGCGGGCCATTGCATGGGCTGGCTCGCGGCGCCGGTCGCCGTGGAGCTCAAGAAATCCAGGGTGTAGACCAGAGCCCCGATGAGCGCGACGAGCGCGCCTCCCCATCCGAGCCAGAGGGGAAAGAGGTCCCGCTTCACCCCCGCGATGCCGGAGAAAACCACCGCGCCGAAGAACAGCAACGCCCCCGCCACAAGGGCGCCGACCTTCCAAAACCAGATCGTTGAAAAGAGCATCGTGGCGCCCCCAGGATCCACGCTGTAGAGATTCGCGAAGAAGCGATACGCGTAAAGCTCGGCGCAAAGAAAGGTGACCCAGATCCCGCCGCCGAGGAGCGCGCACGTCGAAACGACCGACGCCGATCCCGAGGAGCCCTTCATGTGGAGAAGAAAGGCCAGCCCGCAGAAGGCGATCGCCGCGACCGCGAACCCGGCCGCCATGATCGCGTGGACCTGCATCCAGGCATCGCCTCGGGCGCTCGTGATCGCCTGCAGCACGAGGTTGGTCCGGTTCACGTCCGGGAAGACCGGATGCACCAGCATCGTCGTCGCCAGAACGACCGACGCGACCACGAACGCGAACCCCGCGGTCCGCTCGATCGAGTGGATCCGTTCTTCCATCACATCGGCCATCCGGGGCCTCCTTCCTTCTCGCGGGTCACGCCCCGCGGGGCGTTCCAACCTAAGGCGTGGCGGGCGGTGGCGTCCTCGGGGCGTCCCAGGCCGACGGCGGCGGAAGCTCGATAATCGAGCCTTTTACCGCGCGGCCGGGCGCAACGCGATCCGGCATCTTGTGCATGACCGGCGTCAGCGACTTTAGATATTTGGCGATCGCGGTCGCGTCCTCATCCGTGAGCGCGGCGAGATCGGGCCATGGCATCGGCGGGAGCAGCATGGTCCCGTCCGGCCGCTTGCCCGTCCTGAGCGCGGCGACGATGTCGGTCTCGCTCCAGGCACCGATCCCGGTGTGTGGCTCGGGCGTGAGGTTCCGCGCATAGGACACGCCCCACGGGCCCTTCCACCCGAGCTCGCTCCCGGACAGCCTGCGCGTCGTGTCCGGGGCGCCGTAGAAATATCCCGGCGTGTGGCAGTCGTTGCAGCCGGTGATCGTGGCCAGATAGTACCCCCGCGCGACCTGGTCGGCCTCCGAAAGGGGCGCCGGCGCCGGCGTTTCCCGGGCGCAGGAAAGAAGGGCAAAGCTGGTGGCAAGCAAGAGTGGGAGGAGAAGGGTCACCGAGGGGATCCGACGCATGGGTTCGATCTCCTTGCCAGGTGAAGTGGGGCCGTCCCGACAGACGCGCGGACCATACATGAGCCCGCCTTGGGCGCGCAAGATCGCATCCCCGGCCGGTCCGGGCTCCTGCTTCGTTGACCCTCCCATGGGGCCATGGTACGGTCCGAATTCGTGACGCAAGCGCTCGACACGCGTTGGTTCGACCCGGCCCGCTGGAACGTCCTCATTGGAGTTCTCCTCTTCACCGCGTTTCTCGTCGTCAACATCTTCCGCGCGAGGGCAAAAGGGTCTCTCTACGTCCGCCCCATCGCGGGTTTGAAGGCGCTCGACGAGGCGATCGGGCGCGCGACCGAGATGGGACGCCCCGTGCTCTACGTCCCCGGGCTGAGCGACATGAGCGAGGTCGGCACCTTCGCCGCGATCACGATTCTCGCCCGGCTCGCGCTCCGCATCGCCGAAATGGGCTGTGACGTCGATGTGCCCTGCTACGACCCGGTCGTGATGACCGTCTTGGACGGCGCGGTTCGGGAGGCCTACTCCAAGGCGGGCAAACCGGATGCCTTTCGGCCGGGCTGCGTGCACTATGTGAGCGCGCAACAGATGGCGTATGTCGCGGCGGTGAACGGCTTCATGCTCCGCGAGCTGCCCGCAGCGAACATCTACATGGGATCCTTCTACGCGGAATCCCTGCTCCTGGCCGAGACCGGCGCCAGAACCGGAGCCATCCAGATCGCGGGCACCGACAAGGTGACCCAGCTTCCCTTCTTCGTGTGCGCGTGCGACTACACGCTTCTCGGCGAGGAGCTTTTCGCCGCGAGCGCGTACTTGGGGCGCGAGCCGATCCAGCTCGCCACCGTCATCACGCAGGACTGGGCCAAGGCGCTCGCCGCGGCCGCGATCGTCGGAGCGCTTGTCCTCTCGGCGCTGGGACACCCGGAGCTCCAGACGTGGCTGAAGGTCGCGTGACCCTGGGGCGGCCGCGGTGATGCGGCGGGGCCCGCTCCTCGTTACGTTCCTCTCGGGCGTGGCGATCGCAGCGCTCTTTTTCATCCCGCACTACAAGGCCCAGGCGTTCAACTCCATGCTCCTCGAGTGGACGCTCGTGGTCTACGCCTTCGCGCTCATCCTGGGCTCGATCTCCCTCTGGAACAGCCACGCGCGGAAGGTGAGGGACCGCGCCGAGGGCTGGGGCTTCAGCGTGGTGACGCTGGTCACGCTGCTCACGATCACCGCCCTTGGCGTCTGGAAAGGGGTCGGCCAGGGAACGCCCGTGGATTCGATCTACAACACGGTGAACTCCCCGCTCGCCTCCACGATGTTTGCGCTCCTGGCGTTCGTCATCGCCTCGGCCGCGTTCCGCGCATTCCGCGCGAGGAGCGTCGAGGCGACCCTCCTTCTCGTCACGGCGATCGTGATGATGATCGGCAGGGTCTCGATCGGCGAGCTGATCTCGCACCGGCTGCCCGGGATCACCGAATGGCTTCTCGACGTGCCGAACCTCGCCGCCAAGCGCGCGATCGCGATCGGCGTCGGCCTGGGCGCCGTCTCGACCGCGCTCAAGATCATTCTGGGGATCGAGCGGAGCTACCTTGGGAGATCCTGAGCCATGACCTGGGTGCGACGGCTC
>DASXTQ010000006.1:0-7753 GCA_036505295.1 Candidatus Eiseniibacteriota bacterium | reverse complement strand
GCGATACCACTGCGAGGTGTGGGCCCCAGGATGCGCGCCCGCTCCAGGCCGAGGCTGGCGAGGACATCGGCCGCGCGCCCATCGTGTGAGAGCAGGGCGCCACCGGGGCTCAAGCCGAGGACACCTTCATCGGCGATAACCACAACTTCGCCGGGTGCGAACCGGAGATTCCGAGGCGTGCGACGCGGTCCGACTCTCGACGTCCTTCCACCGGGTGAAGGCGTTCGCGGCGGGACCGTGATCGATGGCCCCAGGGGCCGCGCATCGCGCGCGGCGGCAACGGACATCGGAGCGATGAGCAGGGAGAAAGCAAGGATGGGGAGAGCGGGACGGAACGATCCAGAGATGCGTCGAGTCATGGCTAGCCTCCTATACCTCTCCGGACGCGCGGCCCCGAGCGGACGGCACCGCGCGGCTTCAGGCGCACCAGCCATCCTTCCTGTGTGCGTTCTCCCGCCATGGTCCCAATATCGGCGGGGCATGAATCTTTATCGAGAAGATTACGGGTCAGGCAGGGGGTGCGGTCTCGAGGCGGTCGATGATGCGTTGGACGTGGTCCAATTCATCCTTGTTGATGGTGTGGCCGAGCCCGGCGTAAATCCGCAGCTCCACTTGTCCGCCGATTCGTTCAAGCTCCGCCGCCGATTCCTCCACACGCTCACGGGGAATGTGCGGATCGTGGTCGCTGCAACCGAGGAAGACCGGCGTTCCATGGAGGGAGCCGGGGAAACCCCACCCGCGGCCAGGCGGCCCGATGAGCCCCGCGGAGAGCCCGACCACACCGCCCCACCGGCGGGCATTCCGGCCGGAAAACTCCAGCGTCAGGCAGCCGCCCTGCGAGAACCCCAGCAGAATCTGCCGTTCCGGGGGCACGCCCCGCCTTCTCAGGTCGTCCGAGATTGCATTGAGAAGAGCTAGCCCAGATGAAAGGTGCGGCTCGTTCTGCGCCAGGGGCGCGAGGAAGCGATACGGATACCAGGTGGAATCCGCCGCCTGCGGCGACACGAAACAGAATCCAGGCGCGTGCCACTCATGGCGCAGCTCGAGAATGTCTCGTGCCGAGGTACCCCGGCCGTGCACCAACACCATGGCTCCCTGCGCGGCGTCGAGCGGAACGCCCGCCACCAAGATCGGCTCCCCACCGTGCGGCGGCGGGACGTTTTCCCGAAGTGCCAGCTTGGCGATGGTCTCGGCCACGGTCGTTGGTCCAGCGGCGGATCGAGCTTACGTCCTCGTCGGCTGGGGAACGCGGATCGGCGGCAGGGTCTCTTCGATGCGGCGCCGACGCGGCTCAAGCCACGGAGGGAGCCTCAGCGCAGAGCCAAGGTGACCCGGCTTCTCATCAAGCGTGAACCCGGGCGGGTCTGTCGCGATCTCGAAGAGCACGCCGCCGGGGTCCCGGAAATAGATCGAGTGGAAATACTGTCGATCCACCACCGGGGTGACGTCGAGTCCCGTCTTCGCAATCTTCTCGCGCCATCCGAGCTGATCCTTGTCCGAGACGCTGCGGAACGCGATGTGATGCACCGTGCCCACGGCGACGAGTCCGGGTTGAATCTCGGGGGCGCACAGGAGGTCGATGGCGGCTCCGCGCTCTCGATGTCCACTGACGTGGCGGTAACGATTCCCTTCCTTGCTGCCGGCTTGAAATCCCATGGTGCCCAGGAGCTCGGCGGTGCGCTCGAATCCCGCGACCGTGAGCGTGACGCCGTGAAACCCTCGGACCGCGTGGGCGGCGGGTATCGTCCCTTCCTGCCAGTACGACCAGTCACCCACACCTTCCTGCTCGACCAGCTCGAGCTTCAGTCCATCGTGGTCGTAGAAAGGAAGGACCCGCTCGCCGAACCGCTCCTCCACAGAATCGAAGTCGACGGCTTGCCGCGCCAGACGCTCCGTCCACCAGTCGAGGCTGCCCTGCGGCACGGCGAACGCGGTCGCTGTGGCCTGCCCTGTGCCGCGGCGACCTCGTGGAGCCCCGGGCCATGGGAAGAAGGTGAGGATCGTCCCCGGGTGCCCCACGTCGTCTCCGTAGTAGAGGTGGTACGTTCCCGGATCATCGAAGTTGACGGTGCGCTTGACGAGGTTGAGCCCGAGCACGGCGACGTAGAAGTCGACGTTGGCCTGCGGGTCGCCGGCGAGAGCGGTGACATGGTGCAGTCCCTTGATCGGTTCCATCGGGTATCGCCCTTCGGTTTGGAGCCTCTTGCGTCCGCCTAGCCGCGTCCCATGAGCCGGAGATACTCGCGGTCCCACGCGGCGGGAACGCTCTCACGTGGAGAGTACGGTCCGGGTTGGTACCGGCGGGATCCAATGCCGAGCTGGCTCCGCTCGACGATGTCCCAGTCCTGCCGGTTGGTGAGGTCCCAGAATTCGATCGCGTCCTTGATGTTGTTGGCCGTGTCGGCGAGCGTCTCCGGATGGAAGAGCCATTCGGATTCGACCCGGGTCCTCCTGACGTCCACCGGAGTAAGCAGGTAGTAGTTCACGTAGTCGGGGTGCAGGCTGAGCAATAGGTTCGGCATCAGCGAGTAATAGTACGCGCGCCGGCGATCGGACTCCGGGATGTCGCCGCTGACGATGCGGCCGCACGCGCGCCCGCTCATCGTCGCGCTCACGTTCGGCGGTTTGATCTCCATGTAGCCGCCGAGGAACGATCCCTCGGTGAGATCGTTCGCCCCGCTCTGGTAGGGCAACACGGAGGCGAGCTTGGGGTGGATGGTCGGACAGTGAAGGCACTCGGAATAGTTCTGGAACACGAGCTTCCAGTTGGCTCCCACGTCGTAGACGACGCGGTGCCCCACGACGAGCCCCGCCAAGCCGTAGCGACGGAGCCGTCCGCGCATCGGCGCCCATAGGGCTTCGAACGGCTCGGGGTCGCGCGCGATGTTCACGAACAGGAACCCTTCCGATTCCGCGAGGGCCGCGGTGTGAAGTGGATAGGCCCGCTTGTCGAAGCCGTCGACCTCTTGCATCCCGGGCGCGCCGACCAGATTCCCGTCGAGGGCATAGGTCCAAGCGTGGTAAGGGCACTGGATCGCTCCCGTGAGATGACCGGACGCCTCGCGGCAGATTCGCGTCCCGCGATGGCGGCAGACATTGAAGAATGCGCGGAGCACTCCCTTGGCGTCGCGGAGCACGAGGATCGACTCCTCGGCGATGTCGCAGAGGAAATAGTCGCCCGGCCTTTCGAGCCGCGAGGCGCGCCCGACGCAGTTCCATCCGTGGGCGAAGATCCGATCCCTCTCCTCCGCCAGAATCGACGACGAGGTGTAGAAGTCTCCCGGAAGCGTGCGGGAGCCCGGCCGGTACGATGTCGCTGTGGGGTGAAACTCCGTCACACGCTCCCGCCCTTTCGTCTTCGCTCTCCGAGCACACGCTGGGCCGAGAGCCACCCCGGCCCGCCGAGAACCCCCGGGCCCGGGTGGGTGCCCACGCCGCCCAGGTAGAGCCCCGTGATCGGCGTGTTGTGGAGCCCGAACCCCGGCACCGGTCTCATGAACAGGATCTGGTCGAGGCCCAACTCCCCCTGCGAGGCGGCGCCCTCGTGAAGCCCGAAGAACGCCTCAAGATCCCTGGGCGACAAGACCACCCGGTGGAGGATGCGGGACGAGAAGCCGGGCGCCACCCGCTCGATCGCCCCGGTTACCGAATCGGCGAGGCCATCGCGGCGCGGCGCGTCCCACGCCGCTCCGTCCCGCAGGCGATAAGGAGCATACTGCACGCGGGCCGCGAGCACGTGCTTTCCCGCCGGGGCAAGGTCGGGCCAAAGGAGTGTCGGAGCGGTCAGCTCGATGTGCGGCTTCTCGGAGACCGTCCCATATTTTGCAGCGTCGGCCGCGCGCTCGAGCTGCTCCAGACTCGGGGTGAGCGTGACGACCCCCGCGAGGGCCTCGGGGGACGCGAGACCGGCGAGGTCGGGCAACGTCTCCAGCGCGTAGAGCACGAGGGCGGTGCATCCGCGATATCGAATGTTCCTCACCGCGTGAAGGAATTCCGGATCGAGCCAGACCGGGTCCACCCATTCGAGAAACGTTCGTGCGGGACTGGCCGTCGAGAGGACGACCTTCGAATCAATCTCCTCGCCTCCTTCGAGCGCCACGCCGGAGACCGCGTCGTCCTGGACCCGGATGCTGGCGACCGGCGCGGCCACGCGAATCGTGACGCCGGCCCCTCTTGCGGCTTTCTCCGCGGCGTCGGTGAGCGCGCCCGGCCCGGTGCGCCACGGAACGCGGCCCCGTACGGACCCGGCCGGCGCACCGACCAGGTGATGGAGCAGGACGAAACCGGTACCGCCCGAGCGCGGCCCCTGTTGGAAATCCTGCACGCCTCCCGCCGCCACCGCGGCCTTGAGGGGCGCGCTCTCGAACCAGTCGTCGAGCAGCTCCCACGCCGACAAGGGAAGCGTGCGAAGGAACTCGATCATGTCCTCGCGGCCCAGGGCCCGAAACCTCCGGCCTACCCGTAGAAGCGGGAGGATCTCGCCCACGGAGCGCGCATCGATGTCGGGCGCGGGGGTCTGGTAGAGGACCTCGAGGAATCCCGCGAGCTTCCTCAGCCGGGCGGTGAAGGAAGGCCACTTCGCGGCATCCCCCGCGGAGTGGGACCGGATCGCGTCCGAGGCGCGGGTCACGTCCCGCGATAACGTCAAGGCGCTGCCAGGCTCGAGGATCACCGTCAACGGAGACTCGAGAGGAGTGCGCTCGAGCGCGTGGAGGCCCAACGCCCGGGCCACCACCGGGGGCACCCATCCGGAGTCCAGGCTGAGCGGAGCCGCTCTGAACCCCGAGGCGAATTCGACCAACCTGCCCTGGCCGCCGACCGTTTCGCGGTACTCGAGGAGCAGGACCTTGAGCCCCGCCCTTCCCAGCACGGTCGCGGCGACGAGCCCGTTCGCGCCGGCGCCGACGACGACGGCGTCGAAGGCGTGCAGGGTCATCGCGAGTTCCTCAAGATCTCGACGGCGGCCAGCCGCCCCGAGGCGCCCATGATCCCGCCACCGGGGTGGGTCCCGGCTCCGCACTGCCAGTAGCCCCGAATCGGCGTCCGGTACTTGGCCCATGCCGGGACGGGCCGGAGAAAGAAGAGCTGCTGCAGCGCGAGCTCGCCCTGGAAGATGTTCCCCTCGGAGAGCCCGGTGATGCGCTCGATGTCCGCGGGCGTCAGCACCTGCCGGTGGAGGATGAGCGATTCGATGTTCGGCGCATAGCGCGCCAGCGTCTTCACCACTGCGTCTCCGAACGCCTCTCGCTTGGCGTCGGTCCAGCCTCCGTTCAGATGGTAGGGCGCGTACTGAACGAAGACGCTCATCACGTGCCTCCCCGGCGGCGCCATGCCCGGATCGATCATCGATGGGATCACGATATCCATGTAGGGATGCCGGGAGAACTCGCCGTACTTGGCATCGTCGTAGGCCCGTTCGAGGTACTCGACGCTCGGGCTGATGGAAATGGCGCCGCGCAGGTGCGGTCCTGGACCCGGCAAGCACTTGAAGTCGGGCAGCCCCTCAAGCGCCAAGTTCACTTTCCCCGACGAGCCGCGGAACTTGTACCGCCGCACGCCGTCGAGGAGGTCGGCGGGCAAGAGCCCCGGGTCGACCAGGCGGGTGAACGTGAGGCGCGGATCCAGCCCCGACACGACCACGTCGGCGGCGATCTCTTCCCCGCTCGCGAGGGCCACCCCCACAGCCCGGCCGTTCTTGACGAGCACGCGCTCCACGGCCGCGTCGGTGCGGATCTCGGCACCGGATGCGCGCGCCGCGCCGGCGATCGCGTTGCTGATCCCGCCGGTCCCTCCCTTCTGGAAGCCCCATGCCCGGAACGCGCCGTCGATCTCGCCCATATAGTGGTGAAGCAGGACGTAGGCCGACCCCGGCGAGCGCGGGCCGAGGAACGTTCCGATGATTCCGCTGGCGGACTTCGTCGCCTTGAGAGGTCCGAACTCGAACCACTCGTCGAGGTAGTCCGCGCTGCTCATGGTCATGAGCTTGTGGAGCGCGTGGAACCGTTCGCCGCCGAGCGAGCGGAAATGCCAGCCCAGCTTGAGCAGCCCCTTCAGATCCGACGGGGAGAGCGACGCCGGGTCCGGAGGAACCATGCCGATGATCGGTTTCACCGCCATGGCCATGTGGTGCATGAGCCGCCCGAACAGCACCATGGCGTCCGCGTCATGCGGCGAGTGACGGCGAAGCTCGCGCCGCGCCTCGTCGGGATCCGCCCACGAGCCCAGGTAGTCGCCGTTGTCGAGCGGGGTGATCGTGCTCTCGAGCGGCAGGATCTGCAGGCCGTGCCGCGGGAGATCGAGATCCCGGATGATCTCGGGGCGTAGGAGACTCACCACATAGGAGAAGACCGAGAACTTGAATCCGGGGAAGACCTCTTCGGTCACGGCGGCGCCGCCGACGACCGGGCGCCTCTCGAGCACGAGCGTCTTCCTGCCCGCGCGCGCGAGGTACGCGGCGGCCACCAATCCGTTGTGCCCGCCGCCGATCAGGATGGCGTCGTATCGCGGGACGCTCATGCCTTCTTTCGCTCGGGATCGAAAAAGGGGAGCTTTCGCACGGTCGCGTGGGCCGTCTTCCTCTGGTGCTCGACCGTGATCTCAAGCTCCACTCCCGTGCTCGCCTCAAAATACGGCGCCCTCAGGTGAGCGAGGGCCAGCGATTTCTTGAGGAGCGGCGACCAGCATCCGCTTGTCGCGTAGCCGACCTGGCGGCCGGCGGAATAGACCGGGGCGCTGGATCGCCAGGCGATGTTCGAGAGGTGCGGCGGAAGGTGGTGCGCGCGGAACAGGCGCTCGAACGAATCCCAGTCCAGCTCGAGGCCCACGAACCCCCACGCAGGTCCGCGGGCGCGCTCCGCCGCGAGCGCCCTCCGGCCGTTGAACGGACCCTTCGCGGGGCTCACCGCCCAGCCGAGATTGATCTCGTAGGGCGAGGACTTGCGCGACTCGATCAGCGCGTGGTGGGCGGAGAAGTAGTCCACGTCCAGCATGATCAATCCGGCCTCGATCCGCGCGATGTCCATCGCCCAAACACCTGCCGGGGTGATCCCGTAGGGCTTCCCCGCCTGGATGAGACCGTCCCATAATTCCTCGGCCCGCGGAGCCACCACCCATATCTCGTATCCCAGATCTCCGGTGTACCCGGTACGTGAGACGTGGACGGGAATCCCGGCGAGCGTGGTCTCCACCACGCGGAAGTACTTGAGCTTCGCCAGGTCCGCCGAGGAGGTCTGCCGGAGGATCGCGAGCGAGAGAGGCCCCTGGAGCGCAAGCGCCCCCACACGTTCGGAGACATCCTCGATTTGGACGTCCATGCCGACCGCGTTCATGCGGAGCCAGCGGAGCGATGAATCCGCGCTGGTGAGTCGATAGGTGGTCTCGGCGAGACGGCTCACGGTTCCATCGTCGATGACTTTGCCCGCCGCGTCACACCACGGCGTGTAATAGACCTGTCCCACCGAACACTTGGTCATGTCCCGCGTGATCATCCGGTCGAGGAGCCGGCGGGAATCCGTACCGGTGAGCATGTACTTGTGAAGGGGAGAGACGTCGATCAGGGCCGCGGCGTTTCGGATCGCGGCGTACTCGCGGTCCGGGTGCGGATCGTACGCGCTCGCCATCTGGTAACCGGACCACCGGCGCCACGTCTGGGCGCGCACCAACGGCGCCGTGCGGGAATGGAAGGGGGTGGTTTTCAGCATGGGACGGAGAGTCTAGGGGGCACGCGAGGATCTGGCAACGTGACAACTCGCGG
>DASXTQ010000005.1:0-10670 GCA_036505295.1 Candidatus Eiseniibacteriota bacterium | reverse complement strand
TCGGCACACGCTCCTCTTCACGATGGGGGACCCTGCCGGGATCGGCCCGGAGATCCTCGTTCGCACCCTCGCGCTCCAGACGCTTCGCCGTGAGGCGCGCCTCGTGGCGGTCGGCGATCCCGAGGTGATCGATCGGGCCGCGCGTCACGCGCGCGTCCCGCTACGATTTCGGCCGATCGCGCCGGATCAATTCGATCCCAAGGCGGATGTCGCCTCCGGGATCCCGCTTGTCATGTCGACCGCGGGCACGTGGGGAAGCTTCGACCCGGGGGTCCCGTCGGAGGTAACCGGACGCACGGCTGCGCGCGCGATCGAGGTCGCGGCCAAGCTCGCGCTGGACGGCCGCGCAAGCGGCGTCGTGACGGCCCCGATCTCCAAGAAGGCGCTCCATCTGGCCGGGTATCCTTTCCCGGGCCACACGGAGTTCCTCGGTTCCTTGAGCGGGGCGTCCGGGACGCGCATGCTGTTCACCGGCGGTCGATTCCGAATCGTCCTCGCCACGGTTCACGTGGCGCTCCGGAGCGTTCCGGATGAGCTCAAGACGGAATCGCTCTCGAGCACGATCGAGTACGCGGCCGCCGCGCTGCGGAATTTCCGGTGGGGGGCGAAGAAGACGGTCGCGGTCCTCGCGCTCAATCCACACGCCGGCGAGGACGGCCTATTCGGGGACGAGGAGGAACGCGTGATCCGTCCAGCCATGGAGCGCGCGCGAGCGAAGGGCATCCGCGCCGAGGGGCCGTTCCCAGCTGACACCTTTTTCGGCCGCCGCGCGGTGACGGATGGCTTCGGGGTCACGGTGGCGATGTACCACGACCAGGGCCTGATTGCCGCGAAGATGGATGGAATCGGCGGCTCCGCGAACGTGACCCTGGGTCTCCCGTTCATTCGAAGCTCGGTCGATCATGGCACCGCGTTCGACCGCGCATGGAAACGCGGGTCCCGTTCGCCGGATCCGTCAGGGCTCGTCAAGGCCGCGCGTGTCGCGATCGACCTGGCCACGCGCACCGGCGGGCGGCGGTTGGAGTGGTCATGGCCCTGATCCGGCTCGACCACGTTACCAAGTACTATCGGAACCGGCTCGCCCTGAGCGACGTATCGCTCGCGTTCGAGCCGAGCGAGTGGGTCTTCATCACGGGGCCGAGCGGCGCGGGGAAATCGACCCTCCTTCGTCTCGTGTCCCTGGCCGAGCGGCCGACGCGCGGGCGTGTGGAAGCGGAGCCCGGCATGCGCCGCGCGATCGGGATGCTGGGGCAGGAGTTTCGACTCCTCGCCGACCGAAACGTGTACGAGAACATCGCCATCGCCTGCCGGATCGCCGGGGTTTGGGAACGAGAGGAGATCCGCGCGCGCGTGACACCGCTCTTGGATGAGATGGGGCTCCGGAGCATGGAGGGGCTGTTCCCGGGTGAGCTCTCCGCCGGGGAGAAGCAGCGTGTCGCGCTCGCGCGCGCGCTGGTCCGGCACCCCCGGATCCTCATCGCCGATGAGCCGACGGGGAACCTGGACCCGCCGGCCGCGACCCAGATCTTCTCGCTCATGCGCCAGTACCGGGATCGCGAGACCCTGGTGCTGGTCGCGACCCACGTGGAGGAATGGACCCAGCGTCATCCGGGGCGCGTGATTCGCCTCGAGCAAGGGGTCGTGCATTCCGACGCCCCCGGGCCGGAGCCCTCCGGCGCTCCACGGCCGGACGGCATCGCGCGTCCTGATGCGGCTGGGGGCATCTGATGGGTCCTCTCCGCTATATCGCGACCGAGCTTTGGCGCACGCTGAGCCGCCACCGCACCCTTTGCCTCGCCAGCGTTCTTTCGATGTCCTCGATTCTGCTCATCCTCCTTCTCTTCATGATGGTGCTCACCGGCGTCGACAACTACACCAAGCAGCTCGAGTCGCGTGAGGAGGTTTCGGTTTTCCTGAACGAGGGGCTCTCACGCCAGGATATTGACCTGATCGCGGCGCGCCTCCGGCTCATGCCGGGCGCGGACAGCGTTCGCTTCGTGAGCAAAGACGAAGCATGGGAGCAATTCCGCGCGGACGTCGGAGACGAGGCTTTGCTCCAGGCCGTCGGCGGCAATCCGCTTCCGTCCTCGTTCGTGGTCCGGCCGAAGCCGGACTATCGGACGGCGGAAGGGGTGCGCTCGATCGCGCGCCAGGCGGAAACGCTTCCGCACGTCGAGGACGTGCGCTACGCGGGCGAGTGGGTCCTTCGCGCCGAGCAGGTGACGCGCACGCTGCACCAGATCGGAGCGGTGCTCGGGCTCATCATCCTGATCGGCGTTCTCTTCGTCGTGGGGGCGACGACGCGTCTCGCGATTCAGGCCCGGCTCGATTCGGTCCATTTGATCCGCTCCTTGGGAGGGGGCTTTCTCTTCACCGAAGCTCCCTATCTCGCGGAAGGATTCGTCCTCGCGACCATCGCCTCGACCATCACGATCCTGCTTGCCCGTGCGATCCACGACTCCCTCTCCGAGGGGCTGTTTCACCTCCCGATGCCCTCGACGGATATCCTCCTCGGATTTGCGGCGACGGGCGGCCTTCTCGGGCTTCTCGGAAGCTGGATCGCGGTCGCGACGCTGCCGAGGAAATGGCTCCTCTAGCCGGACGACCTGCCGCGACGGCGACGGCGCTGGTACTGGCACTGGCGGTCGGCGCGTCATGGGCCGGCATCGCCTTGACGGCATCCGAAGCGTGCGCCCAGGGTGCGGCGCCTCGCGACACGACGAGGCGCGTGGTCGACGAGACCCAGGCCGAGATCGAGAATCAAAAGAAGGAGCTGGAAGCGCTCGGCCGGGAGCTGGACGAGCGCCGGGCGAAATCGCAGCAGCTCCGCGGCCGCGAGCGGAACCTGCTCGGCGACTTGAAAGATAAAGAGGTCCAGCTCTCACTCACGATCCGTTACCTGTCCGCGCTCGAGCGCCGGCGGAAGATTATTTCCGCGGATCTCGGAGGCGCCACCTCCGAGCTTGCGCGCACGGCGGTTCAGCTGGAGGGGGACCGGCGGCGCCTCTCCTGGCGGCTCCGGGAGATCTACAAGCGCGGGCGAAGCCGCGACCTCGAATATCTTCTTTCGGCGCGCTCCTTCCCCGACCTCGTCAATCGCACCTATTTCCTGGCGAAAATCGCGCGCGAGGACCGAAATCATATGATGCTGACGCAGGCGCACCGGATCGAGGTCCAGGACACAAAGGCGCGGCTCGAAGAGAGACAGCGCGAGCTTGATCGCTTGAGGCGTGAGACCGAGCGCCAGCGCCGCGCCCAGAAGCAGCTCACGGAGGAGCGCCGACAGCTCCTCGGGGAGATCCGCGGCGAGCGGAAGTCGAACGAGCAGGCCGCGGCGGAGCTCGAGCGCGCGAGCAAGCGGATCCAGGCGCTGATCGGGGAGTTGGAGAAGCGCCGCCTCGCGACCGAGCGCGGCGCCCCGGGAGGGATCGTTCCGCTTTTCGGCGACTTCTCCAAGAACCGCGGGCGGCTACCATGGCCCGTGACGGGGAGGATCGTCGGGGCATTCGGGTACCAGAAGAATCCCAGATTTGGCACCTCTACATATAATAGTGGAATCGACATCGCGGTCCCGTTCGGGACCCCCATCGCGGCCGTTTCCAAGGCGCGGGTCGATTACGTTAGCTGGCTCGACGGCTACGGCAAGTGTGCTATACTGAACCACGGTGGCGGCTTTTACACGCTTTACGCCCATGCCTCCGAGATCCTTGTCGCGGTCGGCAAGGAAGTAGCCGCCGGGGAGGTCATTGGCCGAGTCGGGGATACCGGCTCCACCATCGGGACGGCCCTCCACTTCGAGATCCGGCAGGGGAAGACGGCGCTCAATCCCCTGGACTGGTTCCGTTGAGATCGATACATGGCTGCTGAGGCTCTCCGCGGCCAGGATGAAGCGCTTGCGCTTCTCCGCGCCGCGTTGGAATCCGGTCACATCGGGCACGCCTACCTCTTCCACGGCCCGTCGGGCGTTGGAAAGACACGGGCCGCCCTGTATTTCGCGCGCGCGCTCCTCTGCGAAGCGGGTCGCGGCGACGGCTCCCCCTGCGATGCGTGCGACTCCTGCCGCGACGTCCTGAGTCTCAAGCACCCCGATCTCCAGCTCCTCGTGCCGCTTCCCACCTTTTCGTCCGAGGGAAGGACCGAGCGGCAGGCGGAGGAAGCCCGCTCCGAAGCCCGCGCCGCGATCCTCTCCCGGCTGGCCAGTGACCCATACTTCCTTCCCCTGTTCGCCAAGCCAGGGGTCCATTCGGTGGAGGATCTGGCACGGGCCAAGCAATTCCTATCGCTGACCGCCCGTCGCGAGGGCGGCGCCAAGGTGCTCATCCTGAAACGCGCGGAGGCGATGACGGCGCCGGCCGCGCACGCCTTCTTGAAAATACTCGAGGAGCCGCAGCCCAACCGGGTGCTCATCCTGGGCACCCGCCAGGTACGCGCGCTCTTGCCGACCATCCAGTCGCGCTGTCTGCATGTGCGCTTCCGCCCGCTCTCCACCGAGACCATCTCGGAGGTGCTCGCGGAACGAAGGGGGATATCCAAGCCCGTGGCGCGCCTCGCGGCCGCCACCGCCGAGGGAAGCCTCGGCCGGGCGCTGCAACATTTTGAGCCTCCCCTCGACGGCACCGGAAAAGTGGCCCTGGATGAGGGGGAGTTTTCGAGGCTCCGGGCGCTTGCGCTCGATCTCTTCGTCCATCCGAGGGAGGCCGCCATCCTGGGCCCCCTTCGCAGGGGTCGCCTCGATCGCGATCGCCCGCGATTTCTTGCGGCGGTCTCGCTCGCGCTTCACTATTACCGCGACGTGCTGCGCCATCAAATCTTGGGAGAGCGGACCCAGCTCGCGAACGAGGACCTCCGACGCCAGATCGCGGCCGATGCGCGCGCGATCCCGGTGGAATCGCTGACTCAGAGGGTGCGCGTGCTGGAGGAAATCGCCGAGTCGGCGCAGTCCAATGTCACCATTCCCTACGCGGTCGCGTCGGCCCAGTACCGCATGGCGCCTGGGCGGGCATGATCGATTCGAGAGGAACCCCGCGCCACGGGGACCACCCTATGAACGAGCTGATCGAAGTGGTTTTCAAGGGACGCCGCCGTGAGTACTTCACGAATCCGCGCGAGATCCCCGTTGAACACGGGGATTGGGTCATTGTCCAAGCGGACCGTGGGATCGATCTGGGCAAGGTCCACCACACGAGCGAGTGGGTGAAGCGGGAGGACGCGCCCGGGAAGCTGCGGGAGCTGCTCCGCCCGGCCCAGCCGGAGGATCTCGAGGTATTCGAGCGGAATCGCTCGAAAGAGACGCGCGCATTCGACACGGCCAAGGAACGCATCATCCATCGCGACGTCGATATGAAGCTCGTGGACGTCGAGTACCAATTCGACGGAAACAGGATCACCTTCTTTTTCACCGCCGAGAAGCGGGTCGACTTCCGCGATCTCGTGAAGGATCTCGCGTCAATCTTTCGTACGCGAATCGAGCTGCGCCAGATCGGGGTGCGCGACGAGGCCGGGCGGATCGGCGGCGTCGGAACGTGTGGAAGGGAGCTGTGCTGCGCGACCTGGCTTCGCCAGTTCGAGCCGATCACGCTCAAGATGGCGAAGGACCAGGGCCTCTCGCCCAGCCCCTCCAAGATTTCCGGCGCGTGCGGCCGCTTGAAGTGCTGCCTCCGTTACGAGCTCGATTTCTACAAAGAGGCATCGCGCGAGTTTCCGAAGATCGGGAGCAAACTGGTCCTCGCGGGCGTCGAGCAGGAAGTCGCGCGGGTCGACATTTTCCGGCGCACGCTGCTGCTCACGGATGAAAGCGGGCACGAGACCCCGCTCGCGCTCTCCGAGCTCCCCGCCGGCACGAAAGTCGTCGGTCCGACGCGCGACAGACGGCGCGGCTGCGACAAGACGAGGTGCGGTGCCCGCGGCACGAAACCCGGAGACGGGGAGAGCGTCAAAGGAACGAAGCTGCAGTTTCCCGTTTCGGAAAACTGATGGCGAAGTTCTACATCACCACCGCAATCGATTACGTCAACAACCTTCCCCACCTCGGCACGGCCTACGAGAAAATCGCGGCCGACACGATCGCCCGATACAAGCGCATGGCGGGCTTCAACACGCGTTTCCTCATGGGAAACGACGAGCACTCGATCAACGTCGAGAAGGCCGCGCGCGAGAAAGGGATGGAGCCCAAGGATTACTGCGACCAGATGGCGGAAGTGTTCCAGGCGGTCTGGAAGCGGCTCGACATTTCCTATGACGACTTCATCCGGACCACGGAGCCGCGCCACGTCCGCGGCGTCCAGGCACTCTTCCGCGCCATCGTGGATGCCGGCGACGTCTACAAAGGCAAATACGAGGGCCATTACTGCGTCAGCTGCGAGCGGTTCTATCCGGAGAAGGATCTCGTGGACGGGAGGTGCCCCATCCACAAGACCGTGCCGCAGTGGGTGAGCGAGGAGAACTATTTTTTCCGCCTTTCTGCCTATGGGCCGAAGCTTCTCGAGCACTACCGCCGAAACCCCGAATTCATCGTCCCTGAGACGCGCCGGAACGAGATCGTGAACGTCGTCGAGAGCGGTCTCGACGACATCTCCGTATCGCGGGCGTCGGTCGCGTGGGGCATTCCGCTTCCGAATGATCCGGCTCACACGGTTTATGTCTGGTTCGACGCGCTTATCAATTACATCACGGGAGTCGGCTACCCGGACGTGAACGGCGACTTCTCGCGGTATTGGCCCGCCGATCTCCACGTGATCGGAAAGGACATCACCCGGTTCCATTGCATCATCTGGCCCGCGATGCTTCTGAGCGCGAAGCTCCCACTCCCCAAGACCGTGCTCGGCCACGGCTGGGTTTCCTTTCACGGGGAGAAGCTGTCGAAATCGCTCGGGAACATCGTGAACCCGCTCGACATCGTGGATCGTTGGGGGGCGGACGCGCTGCGCTATTTCGTGCTCAAGGAAGTGCCGCTGTTCCGAGACGGCGATTTCAGCTGGGAGCTCTTCATCGACCGGTACAACGCCGATCTCGCGAACGACTGGGGGAATCTCTTCACGCGGACGGTCTCGATGGTTCACCGCTATCGCGGCGGCAGGGTCGCCGAGGGTACCCCGATCGAGGATTTGGGCGAGATCTTCACCTCCGCGGTCCGCGATTACAGGGAAGTGATGGAGCGCTTCGAGATCGAGAAAGGCATCGAGGCGGCCTGGTCGATCATCCGCCGCGCGAACCGCCTGGTGGAAGAGAAGGCGCCTTGGAATGTGGCGAAGGATCCGAGCCGTGGGGCCGAGCTCGACGCGCTCCTCGCGACCCTCGTCGCGGCGCTCCAGCATGTAGCGCTTCTCCTCTATCCCGTGATGCCGGGCAAGGCGCGGGAGGTATGGGAAACTCTGAAGCTCACGCCCTCGATCGATAAGGTGCGGCTGCCCGCGGCCGGCGCGCTGCTTCCCGCGCACGCATCGGGCGAGGCGCTCGGTCCATCGAAGCCTCTGTTCCCCCGGATCGAGCGTTGATCGACTCCCACGCGCATCTGGGACGGTCCGATTTCGATTCAGACCGCGACGAGGTGCTCGCGCGCGCGGTCTCCGCGGGCGTGTCGTTTGTGGTCGAGGCGGGAACCGACGCCGAGTCAAGCCGCCGCGCGATCGAGCTCTCCCAACGCCACCCCCATGTGCGTGCCGCGGTGGGGATGCACCCGTGCGACGTTCGCGAGGGCCGCGAAGCGGAGATGGACGAGATCGAATCGCTCGCTCGGGAGCCTGAGGTGGTCGCGATCGGCGAAACCGGGCTCGACTTCCACTGGAAGGAGAACGCGGCGCCCGAGGTGCAGGAGCGATTCCTGCGCCGGCACATCGCCATCTCGCGGGAGACCGGGAAGCCGCTCGTGCTCCATCACCGCAAAGCCGCCGAGCGGGTCGCGGAGATTCTCGAGGAAGAGGGGGTACTACCCGCGGGCGGGAGCTTCCACTGTTTCGCGGGAGACTTGGCGCTCGCGCGCCGCGTGGTGGCGATGGGGTTCAAGATTGGAGTGGGGGGCTCATCGACGTTCAAGAAGAGCCCCCTGCCCGAGATTCTCCGCCAGCTCGACCTGACCGACGTCGTGCTCGAAACCGATTCGCCCTACCTCGCTCCCATGCCGCATCGAGGCAAACGAAACGAGCCCGCCTACCTCGCTCTGGTGCGCGACCAGCTCGCGGGGGCGCTCGGCGTAGCACCGGGAGCACTCGAGGAAGCGACCGACGCGGCGTCGCGAAGCCTCTTCCGCCTCTAGGGGAGGCCGGCCCGGGCCCCGCCGGCGTTCCGCACCGCCTGGCCGCGGCTCCGCCTCCTCCGGGGTGCCCGCGACGCTCCGGCGGCTCGGCGTGCGCCCGAGCAAGCGGATGGGACAGAATTTCTTGTGCGACCCCCGAGTCGCGCGGCGGGTGGCCGATTTGATCGAAGACCCACTTGAGCCGGTCATCGAGATCGGCCCCGGCCTCGGGGCGCTCTCGCGCGATTTGGCCTCTACTGGCCGCCCTTTCGTCGCGGTAGAATTGGATCTCCGCCTCGCGGAACACATGGAAAGGGAGCTCCGTCCCTTTCCGTACGCGCGCGTCGTTCGAGGCGACATCCTCGACCGCGTGGTCGACGCGCTCATGCCGGAGGCGAAACGGGTGACGGTGATCGGGAATCTCCCCTACTCGATCACGACGCCCGCGCTCGAGTGGATTCTCGGGCAAAAGGGGCGCGTCGGAAGGGCGCTCCTCATGGTGCAGCGCGAGTTCGCGGCGCGCCTTATGGCCAAGCCGGGTTCGAAGGAGTACGGTTCCATCAGCGTTTTCGTCGGCCTGAACGCCATCATCAAGGGCTGCTTCCGTGTCTCGCCCGGCGCCTTCTACCCCCGCCCGGACGTGGATTCCACCGTGCTCGAGGTCACGCCGCGCCCCTATCCCGACACGAGCGCCGAGGAGCGCGAGGCCGCGTCCCAGTTGGCGCGCGCTTCGATGGGCACGCGCCGCAAGACGCTTGCGAACGCGCTCGCGCGCGGGCTCGGGCTGGCCCCGGGGGAGGCGCGGGCGCTGATCGAGGAGGCGATGCTCGAGCCGGGACGGCGGGGGGAGACGCTTTCGATCGCGGAGTTCGTGGCGCTCGCGCGGGCTTGGCTCGCGCGCGGCGGAGCGGAAGGCCGGGGATGAGCCGGCTCCGAATCTGCGAGCGCGTCCGGCGCTCCAGAGCTGGCCTCGTACCGCTCGCTGCGGGCGCGCTGCTCGCGTGCTGGGCCGTGACCGGGACCGCGAAGGCGCAGGGCACGGAGGGGACGCCCGCGAACGCCGATTCCCTGGTGGGACAGCCGGTGGAACAGCCGGTGGTACAGCCTAGTCCACCACAGGTCGCGTACGACAGCTCCTACAACCGCGACGTTTCGACCGCTTCATGGACCCAGGCGCTCTCGTACACCCTCAGCCGTGGGCGGATGTCGCTCAACGCGACCGGGACCTCTACCACGATCGATTTCCCCCGCAGCCCCGGGCTTGGAGGCAAGAACGGCACGATCGGCGGCATCCTCAACTTCAATGCGCTCCGGGGGCTCGTCTTCACCCTGAACGGCTCCTTCAACCGGGTCGTATCCACGGACCTCGTCTCCGAGACCAGCCAGCGGCAGAACCGACTCAAGGTAAGCGGCCAGTACAGCATCAGTCCCCTGAAGACGATGAGCCTTCAGGGGGTCCTCTCGAGCGAGCTCCAGCGGGATCACGGGCTTACGATACGCCCGCTGGGGCAAGAACGGCTGCGCCTCCTCACCCGTTACAACGCCGCCGGGGACTCCGTGGGGGTGGACTCGATCTTCGTGCACGACCAGCGGGACTCCACCTTTATGTCAGGCCGCCAGGACGGCGCGACCGCCAAGATGACGTGGAGTCCCAAGACCTGGCTTCAAATCAGCACCGACGCCGCGGGAACCCACATCGACCCCGCGACGACGAGCCAGCTCCGGGACTTCGCCCGCTTCGTCGTCGGAGCCCCGGTGGAGGTGGTCGATCGGTCCCGATTCGAGAGCCCCAACGACAGCCGGACGTACCAGACGAAGCTGTCCTACAGCGGAATCCGTCGCGCGACGGCCTGGGCGAACGTGCGGGGGCTCCACAATACCCAGCAGTATTTCGACAAGAGCCTTCGCGGCCAGGAGCAGCTCTCCCTCGACCAGCGCGGCGGGGCCGTCCACGTGGATTACGCGCCGGCGAAGGCCCCATCCCTCTCGTTGGAGGGCAGTCTCAACCGCTCCCTGAGCGGGTACGCGCTTCGGACCGGCCGTTCGAGCCTCGTGACCTCCCGATCCCTGCAGGCTTCCACGGGGTACACGCCTTCGCCTCGAACACGGGCAAACGCAATGCTCACGATCGATCGTCAACAAAACGAGCGGCAGGCTAACGGGAACGGGAAAACCATCTCGCGGTATCTTCAAGGCAGCGCCGCACACAGGGTCTCGTCCCGGCTCTCGCTGGATGCTGCCGGTACCGTGTCGCTCACCTCATTCCAGTACGTGGATTCGACCCTCGACCAGGACAACCTCAGGACTTACATGAACGTCGGGGGAGGCTACGTCGTCTCCGCGCGGTGCAGCACGCTCGTCCATTTCTCCACGACCCAAGGGCACGCGGTCGCGATCGATGCGGCCCGGTCCGGGAGCAACAACGTGCAGACGACCTACC
>DASXTQ010000004.1:0-9094 GCA_036505295.1 Candidatus Eiseniibacteriota bacterium | reverse complement strand
GCATTGATCGATCAGGTCTCCTCGCTGGAGGCGGAGCTCCGCCGGTCCCCGGATCGGTCCCCGGCGGAATACTTGGAGCACCTGCACGAGAGCGTCCGTGCGCGGATCGCGGTGCCGGGTGCGGAGCCCGCGGACGAGGTGAGAGTGAAGAAGGCGGCGCGTCCCGCCGGAGCCCCGGCCGGCCGCGACACCGGCACGAGACGTGGTCGCCGCGGGGTTTTGGGCGAGGATCAGGCAGGGCAGGCAGGCGAGGATGGACGGGTCAAGGACGCTCCAGGGCTCCCCTGGGCCGCCGTTCTCTCGACGGCGAGCGCCGCGGCCGCGGTCTTGGTGGTGGCCGTGATTCTCGTCAAGCAGGGGATCTACCAGCGCGCGATCGCGCCGGCGCCCATGAAGGCGATCGAGGCCCCGGCCGGAGGCGTGCCGGCGGCGCCCGGCGAATCCACGGCGGCGGTTCCGAGTGTTGCCGCGAACACACCGGGCGGCCCGGCGGCTGGATCAAGCTCGGGAGCCGGGACGGTGGAGAAGCTCGCGGGGAACCTTCCCGGTCCCGAAGGGGCGAAGGAGGCGCGCGCGAAGGATCAACTCGCGAAATTGGAGCAGAGAAAGGGCAAAGAAGCAGCCGATCAAGCGGGGAAGGTGCTCGGAGATCTGCGGGAGGAGCGTACGATGGCGCAGCAGGCGCCGGCGCCGGTGGCCGTCGCGCCGGAATCGGCGAACCGAGCCGTCACGTCCCGGTCCCGCGCCGATGAGCAGCTCGCAGGCGGCAGCGAATACGAGGCCGTGCTCCGGCGGTACGGACTCCCGCCGGTGTGGGACGAGCAGGTGGCGGCAGCAACGCTGGAGCGAGCTGAGCCCGAGCTTAGGACCCTCTACGTCTCAGGCCGGGCGGGCGCGGATTCGGCGCGGGTGCGGCTCTACCTGGCGGAGGCGCTCCGATTGCGATACACGCCCGGGGACTCGACCCTCTACGAAGGAATCGTGCACCATTATCGCCGCGCGATGGCACTCGCCCGTACGGACCCCGACGCGGCGCGCGTGGCCGCGGAAAGGCTCCGGTCGCTGGAGCGGTAGCGGCGTCCTACTGGATCAACCGCCGCTTCATCAGCTTGAGCGCGAGCGCGGAGAGCACGACCGCGAGCACCGCGACATACAGGGCGCTCACGGCCAGCGGCCCACGCGGCCAGCCCAATACCGCAGCGCGCACGAGGTAGGAAACGTGGGTGAGAGGCAGGCACCACGCGATCGCGAGCGCCCACTTCGGAAGGATGCTCACGGGGAAGAACGTGCCGCTGAACATGAACATCGGCATGATCATGAGGAACATCGGCAGGTTGAACGATGAGATGTTCCTCGTGACCGACGTGACGACGAGCCCAAGCGCCGAGAACAGCACGCCGGCGACCGCGGAGAGCGGGATCACCCACAACGCGGAAGGCCACGTCACGAGGCCCAGAAGCGCGAGCATGCCGAGCATGATGGTGCTTGCGATCACCGCCTTCGTCGCGCCCCAGATGAGCTCGCCCAGGATGACGTCCTCCACCAGAAGCGGCGTCGCCAGGATCGCGTCGAAGGTCCTCTGGTAATACATCCGCACGAACGAGGAGTAGGTGGTCTCGAAGTAGCTCCAGAACATGATCGCGACCGCGACGATCCCAGGCGCCATGAAGCGGAGATACGTCAGCTCACGGCCCTGGTAGTGGATGGTGTGGATCAGGGAGCCCAGCCCGAAGCCGAACGCGAAGACGTAGAGGACCGGCTCCGAGAGGGGCGGAAGGAACTCCGTCTTCCAGTTGGTGAGGTAGACGTCCAGGTCCCGTCGCCACACGCGGAGCGAGCGGAGGGAGACGTTACGCAAGATGGCGCGCATGGCCTCAGTCCCGGAGCGCTCTACCGGTCAATTTCAGGAAGACATCCTCCAGCGTCGCGCGCCGGATGAGGCGTTCCTGCTGCGGGAAGCGCTCCTCGAATATTCGCTCGATGTGGTCTCCCTCCTTGGGATAGAAGTACAACCGGTCGCCGACCTCCTCGAGCCGCCCCGGCAACGCGCGCATGAAATGAACGAACTCTTCGCCGTAATTCCACGCCTCCACCACCGTCCGTCCTACCTCGCGTTCCACCAGGTCGAGCGGCGCGCCTTCGAGAAGGATCTTCCCGTCGTCCATGACCACGACCCGGTCGCAAAGCTGCGTGGCCTCCTCCATATAATGGGTCGTGAGTAGGACCGTCGTGCCGTGGGCTCGGAGGCTGCGGATGCGCGTCCAGATCGCGTGCCGTGCCTGCGGATCGAGACCCGTCGTGGGCTCGTCGAGAATCAGGACGCGCGGCTCGTTCAGGAGCGCGCGTGCCAGGATGAGCCGCCGTTTCATGCCGCCCGAAAGCGCCTCCACGGGCACGTGGGTCTTGTCCGAAAGGGCGACGAACTCGAGCAGCTCGAGCGCGCGTCGGCGCACGGTCCGGCCCGGGAGCCCGAAGTAACGTCCGTAGACGAGGAGGTTTTTCAGGACGTCGAAGTCGGGATCGAGGTTGTCCTCCTGGGGGCACACCCCCAGGAGCCACTTCACGTCGCGCGGCCGTTCGCGGACGTCGAGGCCGTGGATGCTCGCCGTGCCCGAAGTGGGGGGAAGAAAGCAGCAGAGCATGCGGACCGTGGTGGTCTTGCCGGCTCCGTTCGGCCCCAGGAACCCGACGACCTCGCCGCTCCCGACCTCGAAGGAAACGCCCCGAACCGCTTCGAGCTCACCGTACCGCTTGGTGAGCTCGCGCGCGATGATTGCCGCCGGATTCATTCGGGAATTCTAACCCGCCACGAGGAGTCCCGTGAGGTACATCAGAATGAAACCGACGAGGAGCCCGGCGATGTTTCTGGGCTTGGCGAGCGCTTCGATCGCGGATTCGCCGGATTCCGCCCTCGCCCGGACCAGGACGCTGATGACCTGCAAAATAGCCCCGCCGCCGATCCCGAGAAACACCAGGGAGAGAGGATCCGAATAGGTGAACGCGCCCGTCCAGGTTCCGACGATCGTTGGCCCGCCGCCGACGAGGCCGAGGAGCGCCAGATCGCGCCACGAGACCTTCTCCTGGACGAGCGGGGAGAGGATCGCCAGTCCCTCCGTTGTGTTGTGAAGGGTGAAACCCAGGATGAGAAACGAGCCGAGCGCCACTTCACCGAGCGTGTACGCAGCGCCGATCGCCAGGCCTTCGCCCAAATTGTGCAGGCCGATGCCGATCGCGATCATCAACGAAAGCGCCATGCCGCGCGGGCCGGCGGAGCGGCTCCCACCGCGGCGCCTCATGATGGTATCGACGCCGGTGAGCGCGAGGAATGCTCCGATCGCGCCCAGCGCCACGAGCATCAAGCCGTTCAGAAACTCGGGCACACGGCCCATGACCTCGAACGATTCGCGGAACGTGTCGATCGCGAGAAAAGCCAGAAGCCCGACCGTCAGCGAGATCCAGAAGTCCATCCAGCTTCGGGGCATCGAGCGAAGGAAGGGGAGCCAGAGCAGGCCCAGGAAGACCGGAATCACGCCGACGTAGACGCCGAGCAGCCCGAAGACCCCGAGCGCCCGCGGGCTCACGCTGGGCGTCGCCGTGGCCACCTCGACCTTGCGGACGTGGCGGATTCCCGTGCCGGTGATCACGTCGAAGTTGTACGGGTCGCCCTCGGTCCAGTCGAACGGGATCGAGATTCGCGCGCTCTGGAGCCTGGCCAGCTCCCGGCCGGGCGTGATCGAGAAATCCCACATGGCCTGGTTCACGAGAACCTGCGCCACGGTGAGCGTGCCGGGCCCCTCGTTGCGGACGAGGAGCGTGATCTCCTGGGGCTTGAAGATGACCCGCTCGATCGCCAGCTTCTCGACGGGCGGGGGACCGAGCCTTACGTAATTGACGCCGAAGAGGAGGAACCACCAAACCATGAGCCCCACGAGGACGAGCGGGGCAACGCCGGAGAGGACGACCCGGAGCGCGCTCGGCCGGGTCGTGGCGTTGACCGGGCCCGCGTCCGCCGGCCGACCTTCCCCAGGAGGCGTCACGGCTTCACCTCGAATTGACCCAGCCAGCCCAGCTCCGCGAACTCATTCTGATGCGCGTGGAAGAGGAACCGGCCCGGATAGTCGTAACGGAACTCGAGGATGGCCCGCTCCCCCTGCCCCATGGAGATCGTGTCGGTGTAGTTCGTGGGCGTCATGGAGGTCCCGGTCGGGTAGACGTGGAAGAAGGTCGCGTGGGTGTGCATCGAATTCAATAGATCGAACTCCGTCATGTTGACCAGGTAGACGCGCTGAAGCTCGCCCTGCTTGACCGGAACCGGATAGTCGCGGAAGTACACGTTCGCGAAGCCGTTCACCGTGTAGAACTCGTTGTCCTCGTCGTTCAGGTCGGTGTCGAACCCGTTCATCACCATCACCATTTCGCGCGCCTTGGGACGAGGCGTCTTGGGGTCGACCAGGAAAACGCCGTAGAGACCGCGCGCGATGTGCATCTTCACCGGCATCGTGTGGCAATGGTAGACGTGAAGCCCGAACGGCTTCGCCGTAAAAGCGTAGTCGAAGCTCGATCCGGGCGGCACCTGCTCGAACACACCGTCCATGTTCGCCGCGTGGATGCCGTGGAAGTGCATTGAATGGGGCATGGACGCCTTGTTCGTGAAGTGCACGAGGATCGAATCCCCCTCGGTGCAGCGGAGCGTCGGCCCGGGCACGGCGCCGTTGAACGTCCAGGCCGCGTACCGCACGCCGGGCGCTACCTCGATCTCCGTATTGAGCGCGTCGATCCAGTATTCCCGGAGAACCCGGCCGTCCTTGAGCCGCGTCACCTTTCCTGTGTTGAATTCGGTGAGCATGCGGATCGCGTGCTTCCTGGCCGCGTCCGCCATCGGGTCGCTCGTGGGCGAGGCGTGCGCGGAACGCTGGGCCTTGGAGAGATCGGGAAGGAGCGAAAGCATGAGGGCGGCCGCGAGCCCGAGAAACAGGAGAGCGATGAGGAGGGATCGAGGCGGGGACCGGCGATCCAGGGCTAGCGGCCCTCGATCACCATCTTGCCGCCCATCCCTGGATGGGTGCAGCATGTATACGCGAACTCACCGGAACGAGGCAGTGTCACCGTGACCTCTCGGGTTTCCCCTGGTTGAAGTTCCCTCTCGCACGGCACATCCAGTCCGACGACGCGGAAGTTGTGGCGTATCGGTGAGCTCTCGTCGTTTCGGATGACAAAATGGATACGCTCGCCCGGCTCGAATGTGAGCGTCGGATTGGTCCCGTTGAACGTATAATCGCTCATTCGCAGCACCACCGTCCGGGCCGGGCCGGATGGGGCCTCCGAGCGCCGCCCCACGAACGCGAGCGCCGCGCCCGCCAGGGCGAGAATCAGGACAACGGGTATGAAGGCACGTTTCACAAGCGATCCTCCGATATCTGAAAAGTTAGCCATATCTAATACTGCGTTAGGGTACTCTAATTGTCAACCCCTATGCCCTCCGTCACCCAAGCCGTAGAGGATTACCTCAAGGCGATCTGGCGCCTGAGCCATGAAGGCGGAGAGCGCGTCTCCGTGGGGGATATCGCCTCGGAGCTCAAGGTCTCCGCGCCTTCGGTGACGAGCATGGTCCGGAAGCTCAAGTCGATGCGGTTGTTGAACTATGAGCGGTACGGGGGAGTGACGCTCACTCCCCGGGGACGGAAAATCGCGCTGGAAATCGTCCGTCATCACAGGCTCTGGGAGCTGTATCTCTACATGCGGCTGGGGGTTCCGCTCGAGCTGGTCGACGGCGAGGCGGAACGGCTCGAGCACGTGCTGAGCGATGATATGGAAGAGCTCCTGACACGGAATCTCGGCGACCCGACCCATGATCCCCACGGAGATCCCATTCCTAGCAAGACCGGCGCCTTGGCGCCGGTCGAGGGAATCGCACTCGGACAGCTCGAGACGGGAACCCACGCCGTCGTGGCCCGTGTCAGCGACCGCAATCCCGAAAAGCTCCGTTACCTCGTGTCGCTGGGGTTACTGCCCGGGGCCCGAATCGAGGTGGAGGAGAAGGCACCCTTCCGCGGTCCCCTGACCGTACGGATCGGAGGCCGCCGCCATGTGGTGGGTGCGGATCTGGCGAACCTCGTGATCGTCCGGGGAGCGCCTCAGGCCTCCAGGTCTCCAGGCGCCCGGCGTGGGCCCGGAGTCCCCCCGCGGAGCGGGAAGCTCCGCGGGAAGCGTCGATGACCGCGATCGTCCACGCCCGCGACCGCTCTCCAAACCGTCTCGGGAAGGAGCAGAGCCCCTACCTTCTTCAGCACCAGTGGAACCCCGTGGATTGGTACCCCTGGGGACCGGAAGCCTTCGAGAAGGCGCGCAGCGAATCGAAGCCGGTCTTTCTCTCGATCGGCTACAGCTCCTGCCACTGGTGCCACGTGATGGAGCGCGAGTCCTTCGAGAGCGAGACGATCGCGAAGCTCCTGAACGAGAAGTTCGTCTCGATCAAGGTGGACCGCGAAGAGCGCCCGGATGTGGACGAGATCTACATGCGCGCCGTGCAGCTCCTGACGGGGTCTGGTGGTTGGCCGATGTCCGTATTCCTCACCGCGGACCAGAAGCCGTTCTGGGGCGGGACCTATTTCCCGCCCGACGACCGCGGCGGGGGGCCTGGGTTCGCGTCGATTCTCGCCGCGCTGTCCGAGACCTACGCAACGCGCCGTGAGGAAGTCGCGAGCGCGGCGGACCGTCTGGCCTCGGCACTCCGGCAGATGGAGGGCGGGCGCCAGTTCGTCGCGTCGGGGCCGGTCGATCGGGCCGCGTGGGAGCGCGCGGTCGAGGAGCTTGTCGCCACGTACGACCGCCACCACGGCGGCTTCGGCGGCGCGCCCAAGTTCCCCCCGCATGGCGCGCTGGAGCTTCTCCTACACGCGACGGCCGCCTTACCTCGCGAGGATCTCGAGGTCGTCGTGCGCGGAACGCTCGACGCCATGGCGATGGGGGGCATCCGCGACCACGTCGGGGGAGGGTTCCATCGCTACGCGACCGACGCGGTCTGGCTCGTCCCTCATTTCGAGAAGATGCTCTACGACAACGCGCAGCTAGCTTCGGTGTATACCGAAGCGTTCGCGCGCTGGGGGGACCCGGAATATCGCAGCGCCGCGGAGGAGACGCTCGCCTGGGTCGTGCGGGAGATGACCGCCGAGGAGGGAGGGTTCTTTTCCGCCCTCGACGCGGACACCGAGGGAGGCGAGGGCGCAACCTACCTCTGGTCGCTGAAGGAAATCACCGATGTGCTCGGTACCGAAGACGGAACGCTGTTCGCGCGCGTGTACGGGGTCGAGGAGGCAGGGAATTTCGTGGATCCCGTGACCGGGGAGGAACCCGGGAACATCGTCCATAGGAAGCGCCCGTGGCTGGAGCTGGCGCTCGCGGAGAAGATCCCCGAGGCGGAGCTGCGCTCGAGGATGGATCGCACGCGAGCGCGGTTGCTCCTCAAGCGGCTCGAGCGGCCCGCGCCGGGACGGGACGATAAGGTGGTCACGAGCTGGAACGGGCTCATGATCGGAGCCTTCGCCAGAGCGGGACGGGTGTTCGAGCGCCGGGACTACGTGGACACGGCATCGCGCGCCGCGAGGTTCGTGCTGACGTCGATGCGGCGCGATGGGCGGCTTTTGCGCTCGTGGCGGGCCGGAGAATCCCGGCTGCCTGGGTATCTGGAGGACCACGCGTTCTTAGCCTGGGGGCTCCTGGATCTCCACGAGGTGAGCGGTGACGGCACGTGGCTCTCCGAAGCGCGTGCCTTGACCGATTCGATGATCGAGCGGTTCTGGGATGCCGGCGAGGGAGGCTTCTTCTTCGTCGCAAACGATCACGAATCACTCATCGCCCGCACCAAGGAGGTGTTTGATCAGGCCGTTCCGTCGGGGAACGGCATGGCCGCGCGCGTGCTCGTGCGGCTCTGGCTCACGACCGGCGAGAAGCGGTACGAGGAGTACGCCGCGAAGATGTTCCGCGTATTCGCGGGCATTCTGGAGCAGGCCCCGCGCGCGGCCGAGCATCTGCTCCTCGCGTTCATGGCGTGGAGCGGGGCCGACAAGTCTGCCATCGTGGCCGATGCCGAGCATGTCTCCGGAACGGCGCCCGAGACCGGGCCCGCGCCCGTACCGCTCGCGCGTGCCCAAAGAGGGCCCGTCATCGTAACCGCCGACCTGGACAAGCGCCGAATCGCCCCCGGCGAGACGGCCGAGCTTCGCCTGACTTTGGAAATGGAGCCCGGCTGGCACATCCAATCCGCGAAGCCCTCGCGCGCGGACCTGGTGCCCACCTCGGTCGAGCTGGGGGTGATGGAAGGCTTGGTTCCGGGGGAGATGCGCTTCCCGGACGGATCGCTCGCACCCATGGGGGGCGAGCGGATGTCGGTCTACGCGGGAAGGGTCGTAATCCGGTTGCCCTTGCGCGCCGAGCCCGACGCACCTCCCGGCCGCGCGCCGATTGTGGCCCGGGTCAGGTTCCAGGCCTGCGATGACAAGCGCTGCCTCGGTCCGGAGCAGGCGGAGCTGAGCTTCGCGGTAGAAGTGGGTTAGGCGTCCGAATAGCCGTTATCGTGCGCTCTCGAACTACGCCAGCGTGAACGGGGTCTGTACGGAGACACCTTGCCCCTGAGCTACTGATCGCGCAGGCTACCGGCACCGTAGCGCGAAGAGAATCGGCCCCGATGGAATCGAACCCGGGCGGGCGCAACTCGTCACGGGACTGTAGCCAGCCGCGTCATGGGGAGGAAGATTATGAGCGTTCGTCGTTCACTGATTCTTGCCGCGCTGGGAGCATTCGTGGCCGTCTACGGCTGCACTGGCAAGCGGGAGCAAGCAGAGCAGAGGACGGAAGCAACACCGAGGAGCGAGTCTCCCGCCACACCCGAAGGTACCCTCGGCGGCAGAACGGCGGCGGACAGTACTAGTTCGGTGATTGAACTCTTTAGTCGCATCCACCAAAACGAATCAGAGCTCAGCCAGATCATCTCCGCCGGCAGGTTGAATGAGGTGGGTCAGAAGGCTTTTCTCATACGCGATCTCCTCGCAACAGCCGCAGGCCGAGCGAATGTCCCGCTCGATCAGAGGGCTGCGCT
>DASXTQ010000003.1:0-29250 GCA_036505295.1 Candidatus Eiseniibacteriota bacterium | reverse complement strand
ACCATCGGGGTCATGTCGATCTTGATCCCGATCCGCTTCGGTTTGCGCCTGCCGCCTTTTTTGTGTTTTACGCCGGTTTCGGGGGTGTCTACGGCACCCATGGAGTCCTACTCCTTCCGGTTCTCCCCGCGCGTATCAGTGCGACAGCGCGGATTTCTGACTGGTCACAAGCTCGGTGACCAGGCTGAAGGTGATCGTATTGGTTTTCTGCATGACGGCCATGATGTCTTCCATCGTGCCGTAGTCCGAGACCCGGTCCGCCTTGATGGCGACCCGGAGGCGCGGATTCCGCCGGCGCTGCTCGGTCACCACGGATTCCAGATTCGCGATATCGGTGAACTCCTGCGGGCCCTTCCCGACCGAATAGAGAATCTCGTTGTTCTTGCCGACTCCGATCGTCAGCACGTCGGACTCAGGAACTTTCAGGTTCGAGTGGCTGTCCGGAATCGTGATGGGCACCTTCTGCGGCGGATCGAACTGCGAGGTCGACATGAAGAAGATCAACAATAGAAACGCCACGTCCACCATGGGCGTCATGTCGATCTTGATCCCGATGCGTCGAAGCTTCTTGACGGGCATTTACTTCGTCGCCTCTTTCATCGAGAGCACCTCGATCACCTCGACGGTCGCCTCGTCCATTCCGTAGTTGAAGTTGTCGATCATCGTGACGAACACGTTGTAGAGCACGATCGAGAAGATCGCGACGAAGAGGCCCCCGGCCGTATTGATGAGCGCCTCCGAAATACCGAGTGCGAGTTTCACGGCGTCCACCGAGCCGGTTTGGCCCAACGCGGCGAAGGAGCGGATCATCCCGATGACCGTGCCCAGAAGTCCGACCATGGTGGCGATGGACGCGATGGTCGCCAGGGCGATCAGGTTCCGCTCGAGGAGCGGGACCTCCAGCATGTTCGCCTCTTCCATCGCCTTTTGCACCTCTTCCATCCGGGTCTTCAAGTCCAGGTTCACCGAGCGGACCACCGCATATCGGTCCAGCCCCGCGCGGAGAACGTTGGCGAGGGATCCGCGCTGCTTGGCGCATAGCTCCGCGGCACCCTCGATGTCCATCGCGTCGATCTTCTGCCGCACGCTCCGCATGAAGACGGGGAGCGGCTGCTTTCCGCGCGCCCGGCTGAGGGTGAACAGGCGTTCGAACGTGAGGGTCACGGACATGATGGAGAGCATGATCAGAAGGGCGACCAGGTACCCGCCCTTCTTGATGTAGTCGGGCAGGAACATATAGACCACAATCGCGATCGCGAGCGCGACTACGGCCACAAGCGTCATGAACACACCCTGTTTCACTTCGACCTCCTCCTATTCCAGTTGGGCGAACCGATATCCCTGTCCCTGCAAAGTATGCAGCAGGCCCCCCCGCTCCGGCAACCACGTCTATTTGAAGCTCTTCAGCGCCTCCTCCTCGGTATCGTAGACGTCGAACACCAACGATAGTTTGGTCACGACGAAGATATTTTGGATCTTCTTATCCACCGCGCAGAGCTTCATCTGGGCTCCCCGCTTGGCGTAGTTGCTGTGGGCCGCGATCAGCACGCCCAAGGACACGCTGTTCATGAACGACGTCTGGCCCAGATTGATCAGAAGCTTCTTGTTTCCTGCTTCGGCCAGCTCCTTGATCTTGGCTTGGAGCTCATCGGTCTCCTTGCCGCCCAGGAGCATTCCCTTCGGCGTGATACTCGTGACGTCGCCCACGGTCCGGACATCCTGACTCATCGTACCTTCCTCTCCGCGGCGCCTCGCCGCCCTTGCCTAGGGTGTCCCCCCGACCGGTTTCCCACCCGTCTTCGTCCCGCTCGGTGCCGTCCCGCTTGGTGCTGTCCCGCTCTTCTTCACCGCCTTCTGTTGCTCATATTTTCGAATCAGCTCCAATCCCTTGGACGCGTCTCTGTTGTTCGGATCGATGTCCAGTGCCTTGTTGAACTCCATCTTTGCTTTCGGTACATCGCCGCTGTTCGAGTAGGCCTGCGCGAGCCAAACGTGCCCCTGAAGATTCGCGGGATCCAGCTGGACCGCGTGCTCGAGATAAGTCGCGGCTTCCGGCCAGTTCTTCTGGAGCAGGAGCACCACGCCGGCTCCCCGATACGCCTCGGCGTTCGTGGAATCCTGTGCAATCGCGGATTGGTACATATCGAACGCTTCCGGGAGCGAATCGAGTGAGGTCAGAGTCTGCGCGATCCAGATCCGCGCCCGCGTCTCCTTCGGGTTCACCGCGAGCGCGCGGCGGAGCACATCGACTCCCGCGACCGGCTGTTTCACGGCGAGGAGCGCCAAGCCGAGGTTCAGGAGCGCCGGCATGTACGTCGAGTCGGATTTGAGCGCCGCTTCGAAGTACGGGATCGCGCGTGCATGATCCTGACGGGCGAAATAGAGGAATCCCAGCTGGAAGTTCGCGTCCTTGACGAGGGTGGAATCCATCTGGATGGCGCGCGCGAGCTGGGGAACCGCTTTCGCCGAGTCCTTGGCGGCGACGTACAGCGTGCCGAGCTTCAAGTGCTCCTCAGCGCTCATGAGCGTGTCCGCGCACTGCGCGTACAGATCGTAGTACTTGAGTGCGTTTTCGTTGTCGCGCTTGTCGAAATAGAGCTTCCCGAGCGCGCCCGCAACCTCGCAGTTGCCCGGCTTCACGTCGTTCGCCTTCTCGAGCACGACGATCGCCTCCTCGCGGTCCCCGGGCACGGGACTCTTCGCCAAGGCGCGGCCCAGCTCGAGGTAGCCCTCCGGATCGTCATTCTTGAATCCGGTGTACGCCCGGAACATCTGGGCTGCGTCCTGAGGACGGTTCGCGCGGAAGTAAAGGCGCCCCGCCTCCAGATAGGCGGGAGCATAGGTCGAATCCACCTCGATGGCGCGCATGAAGGAGGCAAGCCCGTAGTTGAACTCGTTCATTCCGACGAGGGCCCGGCCGGCAAGGAAATGGGTCTCGGGGTTCTTGGGATCGAGCTCGGCGGCCCTGACGTATTCCGGCGCGGCCAGCGCCGGGATCTTCTTCCGCTCGTAGAAACCTCCCAGATCCAGCCGCACCCGAAGATTATTCGGATCGGTTTCGCGGGCGCGGATGAACGTCTCCTCGGCCTGCTTGGTCTCACCCTTGCCCTCCTGAGCGAGGGCCATCCCGCCGAGGAAGAGCGCGCGTCCCTGCTTGAGCAGGGTCCCCTTGCGAAACACGGCGAGAGCTTCGTCCCACTTCTTGTCCTTGATGTAGGCCTGGCCCAGCGCGTAGAGGGCGGGCGCGTCCTTCGGGTTGTACTTCACCGCTTCCTGGAGCTTGGCCGTCCCCTCCTCCAGCTTGCCTTGCTTGCGGAGGAGATTCCCCCACGCCGTCAAGGCCTCGACGTATTTGGGATCGATCCGAACCGCGGTCTTGTACTCGACCATCGCGCTGTCCGGCTCGCCCAGTTTCTCGAGCGCGCTCCCGATGAAGTAATGAGGCTTCGGCCCGTTTGGATCCAGCCTGAGCGCCTGGGTGAAGAGCTCCAGCGCGCGTTTGTAGTTCCCCCCCCGATACGCCTCCACGCCCTGCTTGATGATTTCGCCCGACGAAAGGGCGTAGACCGCCGCGGCGGCGAAGAGAAGTCCTCCGACCACGAGAGCGGGCAGGATGCGGTGGAAACGCCGGTTCACTGTGCCTCCTCTGCTGTCCGTACGACGCGGACCGATACCGTGGCCGGCGCGTATCCATATCTGGCAACGACCTGCTGCCCGTCCATACTCGTCACGAAATTGATGAAATCGGTCGCCGTGTCCGGCGGATCCCCGCGCGTGCACAAGGAAATGCTGCGCAGGAGCGGGTAGGTTCTCAGGATGAGGCTCTCCCGGTCCAGCGCAATGTACGGCAATCCGATCGCCGACGACACGGCGAGAGCCCGTACCCGCGGGTCCACGAACTCTCGGGAGACGCAGGCGATGGCATTGGGGCGCGTCGCCACGATGTCGACGATCTCCTGCTCGCTCTTCAAGGCATAGACGCCGGCTCCGTACGGCTCGCCACCGAGCAGAGCCTGCTGAATGAACTCGTACAGCCCGAGCCTCGGGCCGCTAGTGAGCACGACGACGGCACCCCCCAGCTTCCAGCCCAGCTCCGACCAATCCACGATCGCCCCCCGATAGACAGCGCCCAGCTCGGTCCGCGAAACTTGGCGGACCGGCGAGCTCGGGTTCACGATCACCGCAACCCCGTCCCAGGCGATCGGGAAGGCCCTCAGGCCCTCGCGGGCCACCGCGGCCTTGACTTCCGGATCGGTCAATTCTCGCGTCAAGATCGACATGGTCACTTCACCGTTGACGAGCTGCTCCATTCCTTCCGCCGAACCATTCGGCACGATCCTGATCTCGGCCGCCTTCGGGTACCGGTCGCGGAAGGCCAAGACCTCACCGCGAAGCAACGGGACCAGATGCTCGGCGCCGGCAAGGACAATCGATACGGGTAGGGTCTCGCGCGGGGGGGATGGCGACGAACACGAGCCAAAGCATGAAGCCACCAGCGTGGCGGTCGCCCAAATCAGCCGGTGCCTTTGCGCCCGGCCTGGTACTCTCACGGTTTCAGAGTACCCACCGCTCCCGGTTCTGTCAACGCCGCCCCTCTCAGGTCGGCGGGACCGCGCCCTGCTCGTACTACCCCGTTCCGCTCACGATTATTCCTCCCAAGGGGGCAGCGGACGAACGGCACCACAGGGCCAGGGTGATCGCCTTGCACGCAAAAACGCCACCCTCATGAGGGTGGCACGCAGCGTGCTCGGGTGGTCGAAAAGAGGCTGGAAGTTAGTGCGGGGCGGGAGATTCTGTCAATCGAATTCTGGCCGCGAGCCACCCCCCTGGGCTACGGGCGCAAGCGATTCAGCATCCGAGGGAACGGGATCGTCTCCCGGAGATGCTCGATGCCGCACAGCCAGGTGAGGGTGCGCTCGATCCCCATTCCGAACCCGCTATGAGGCACGGAACCGTAGCGCCTGAGATCCAGGTACCACTGGAAGGCATCGAGCGGGAGGTTGTGCTCGTGGATCCTCTCGACCAGCCGTTCCAGGCTGTCCTCCCTCTCTCCTCCGCCGACGATCTCCCCGTAGCCCTCCGGAGCAAGAAGGTCGCAGGAAAGGGAGAGCCGATCGTCGCCGGGATCCCGCTTCATGTAGAAAGCCTTCACCGCAGCCGGGAACCGGTGTACGAAGAACGGTCGATCGTGTGCTTCGGTCAGGACCGTTTCGTCGGTCGCTCCGAAATCGTTCCCCCACTCGAAGGGAACACCCTTGTCGCGCAGGACCCGTGCCGCATCGTCGTACGAAACCCGCGGGAAGGGAGCGCGGACCCGCTCGAGGGGGGCCATATCGCGCTCGAGGATCTTCAATTCTTCCCGCCGCTTTTCGAGAACACGGCCCACGATCCCCTCCACGAAACGCTCGATCAACACCATGACGTCGTCCAGGGTGGCGAACGCCACCTCGGGCTCCACCATCCAGAACTCGATCAGATGCCGGCGGGTCTTGGATTTCTCGGCACGAAAGGTCGGCCCGAAACAATAGCTCCTCCCGAAGGCCATCGCGGTCGCCTCGTTGTAGAGCTGCCCGCTTTGCGTGAGATACGCCTTCTCGTCGAAGTACTGAGTCTCGAACAAGGTGGTCGTCCCCTCGCACGCGGACGGCGTGAAGATCGGCGCATCGGCGAGAATGAATCCGTCCGCGTCGAGCCAATCGCGACAGGCCTGGACCAGCGTATGGCGAATCTTGAGGACCGCCGCCTGGCGTTGCGACCGTATCCAGAGGTGGCGCTGATCCAGAAGGAACGAGGGACCGTGTTCCTTCGGCGTGATCGGGAAGTCCACGCTCGCCCCGACGATTTCGATGTCGCGGAGGGAAATCTCGACGCCGCTCGGAGCGCGCTTGTCCTCGCGCACGACGCCGTTGACGCGGACCGAAGATTCCTGCGTCACGGTCGCGCAGCGCGCGAAGATCCCCTCGGGGAGCTCCGCCTTCACCGCGACGCACTGCACGGTTCCGCTCCCGTCCCGCACGAGCAGGAACTCGAGCTTGCCGCTCGAACGACGGTTGTAAAGCCATCCCTCGAGAAGGACCTCCTCGCCGATCCTCTCCCGCAGCGCCCCGATTCGGGTCGCGTTACGACTCATGTTCCCCACCTCCGCTGGATGCGATGAATTCGCGGGCTTCGAAGCCGGAGAGGATACCATGTCGGGGGGAATTTCCCTTGACACCCCCGACGCCGCACGCCTAACGTGCGCCCGTGGCGCGAATTGAGCCCTTGAGACCTCGACGCGCGTGGCTCAAGCCGCTTGTCCACGCGGCGGCAGCCTCGCTGGCGCTCGCGCTGATCGCGCCGATAGGACCCGCGCGTGTGGATACCGCGGCAGCCTACTCCGGTCCGGACGCCGTGCGGGAAGAGCTGGAGCAGATGCGGAACGCGGGGCAAGTCCGCGCCTTAGCCCCCGCCCAGGCCCGCTATCGCGAGGCGCTCGAATCGCTCGCGAAAGGAAACGACGCCGAAGCAGCGCGACTCCTCGCGGCCGCGGCGGAGTTCGACCCCGAATATCCCGACCCCCACTTCACGCTCGCGCGGGTGCTTGCGTTCAAGAACCCCGAGCGCGCCGTCGGCGAGCTCGGCGAAGCGTTCCGGATCGTGGGCCGGAGCTACTCCTGGCAGCGACATCTCCTCGCGAACGCGCTGACCGCCTTCCTCGTCGTCTGGATGTTGAGCCTTCTTGTCGCGATCGCGGGGATCACCCTTCGGCATCTTCCGCATCTGAACCACGTGATTCTCGAGCTGGTGGGGCGCTCCAAGGGGATCGGCGCGCGCGGGGGCGCTACGATCATCGCGCTCTCACCGCTCCTCTGGGGGCTGGGCGTGATCCCCACCGCGACGGTATACGCCGGGCTCCTCTCGTTCCGGGTCGGACGGCGCGAAGCGTTTCTCGTCGGGCTCTTCATCGTTTCGGCGATCGCGCTTTCAAGCTCTTTGAGGTCGATCGCGCCGTGGGCCGGACCGCCGAGCCTGGAAGAGCCGAGCCTGCTCGTCGACCGCGCGCTCCGTTCGGGGTCCGATCCCGAGATTCGGACCGCGCTCATGGCGCTCCAGTCCCGCGACCCCACGGAGCCCCTATATCCCTTTACCGCGGGGACGATCGCCCGCCGCGAGGGGGATTTCGAGACCGCGGAGCGCCGGCTCGCCCGAGCGGCCGCCCTTCGCCCGAACACCGCGTGGATCCTGACGAACCTCGGCAACGTCCACTTCGCGCGCGAGGATTACGCGCGGGCCCGCGAGGCCTATGAGTCCGCCGCGAAAGCGGCCCCGCGAGCGGTCGAGCCGCATTTCAACCTGGCCCAGACCTACACGAAGCAGCTCCTCTTCGCGGAAGCCAACCGCGAGCAGTCGATTGCGTCCTCGCTCGCGTTCGACCGCGTCCGCGACATGAGCCGCATCTCCACGCCCCAGCTCAATCGCACGGTCATGGAAGCCATGCCCCCAGTACAAGCGTTGTGGGACCTCGCGCGGAGGACCGCGCCGGAGCGTGGAATCGTGGCGACCCAGGAGAATCCCTATCTAACCTTCCTCGAGCGGCTCGCGCCGCCGCCCCCGTTCGCGATCTTTTTTCTCGTTGCGCTCTTCCTTTTCTTCTCGGGGCTGGGACAGCTCCTGGGGCGGGCGCTTGCCACGCTTCACTGCTCGAACTGTCAGAAGGTGGTCTGCCGCCGCTGCGTGTACCGCATGCAGCAACGCGCGTTCTGCGACGGGTGTTTCGCCGCAGTCAGGGGGCTGAAATCAATAGAGTTCACCCGGCTCCTCCTCACCGGGCGGGACCGGCGCGCCGCGCGGCGGAGAACGTTCTGGGAGACGGCCACGACGTTCCTTCTTCCCGGCGCGGGGCAGATGCTCCGCGGGGCGAGCCTGAGCGGTTTCTTCGCGATCCTGATCATGGTGCTGGCGGCGGTGCTCGTGGTCGGAAACGGCGCGCTTGTACCGTCGATCGACGTGCTGCCGCTCGATTCGGCGGGCTGGGCGAAGCGAATCCCGCTGACCCTGCTTTTCGCCCTCACCTACGTGCTCACGGTGACGCGCTACTACGCAAAGACCACGACCAAGGTCCCCGGCATCGCGCACAGTCTCGGCCGCCCCTCGGGACGTCCGGCGGCCCGGGAGAAGGCCGAAGGAGGCACTCTCTAGATGGCACTCCAGGGCAATCTCGACGATTTCAGCCTCCCCGAGATCTTGCAATTGATCGCCGTCCAGCAAAAATCCGGCGTGCTCAAGCTCACGGCGGGCTCGGATGTCGCGGTGATCTTCTTCGAGGGAGGACGCGTGGTCTCGACCCGCGACCGGCGCCGGAACGCGCGCGACCCGCTCAAGACCTTCCTCGTTCAAACCGGCTACATCACAGAGGCCCAGCTCAAGCAGATCGAGACGATCGAGGCCGAGAGCCGCCGCGAGTTGACCGACATTCTCCTGACCGGGAACTACGTCCCTGGGGACCAGCTTACGGGCGCTTTGGAGAAGCAGATTCAGGACACGTTCCACCAGCTCCTGACCTGGAAGCAAGGCACCTACCACTTTTCAGGCGACGCCAAGACGGTGCCCAAGTTCGCCGTAAACGTCCGGTTGAACACCGAAGGGCTCCTCATGGAGTCCATGCGGCGGCTGGACGAGGCGGCCCGCTACAAGGAGGTCCTTTCCTCGCCGGCGATGGTCCTGCGTCCTAAGGCACTCGCGATCCCTCCGAAGGACATGACCGCGGAGGAGCGGCGCGTCCTTCCGCTGGTCGACGGCCTCCGCCCGCTCCGCGACATCGTCGCGCAATCGAAGCTCGTGGAATTCGAGGTCTATGAGGCGGTCCATCACCTGCTCGAGCTGGGCATCGTCGAAGTCTCCCTCGGCGCGGCACCGCCCAAAGTCACGCCGATCGCGAAGGATGAGGTCAAAGCGCCCCCTGCGCGGAGCTGGTCGATCCCGGTTGCGATCTTGTTCCTCCTGCTCTCGATCGCGATCGGAAGGTGGGCCACGCCGGCGCTCTACGCCCGGGCGGAGAGGCCCGCTCCCGCGCTCTCCCCGAGCATCGACGACTCTCAGCGTTTGACGCTCGCGCTCGAGGTCTACCACTCCATCCGGGGTGAGTACCCGACGGAGCTGCGGGCGCTGTCTCGCGAGGGCTACCTCCCGCCCGCGGCCGTGTCCTCCTTCTACAGCCGCTTCGATTACCACAGCGACGGGACCACCTACTCCAAGACGGCCCACTAGACCTCGAACTCAGAGATCGGCGGCGAGCAGCTCGTCCGCGGCCTGGATCGCCTGTTCCGGTCCGATCGAGCGAAGGCATCCGTACCCGATCGGGCACGTGCGCCGGAAACAAGGGGAGCACGGGTAGGCGGCATAGAGATTCCGCACCCAGGGGGCGGTCGCGGCGCTCCAGACGGGGCTCGTCGACCCGAACACCGCGACGGTGGGCCTCCCGAGCGCGGCCCCGAGATGCATGACGCCCGAATCGTTCGACACGACGAGCTTCGCTCCGCCCAGAAGCCCCGTGAGGGCGGAGAGATTCGTGGCGCGGGCCAGGTTTCGAACGAAGCCCCCCGCCATCCGTTCCGTCTCCGCCGCCGCCGCCACGTCCTCGTGCGTGCCGACGAGGATCGAAGTCAGGCCGAAGCGCGTGCCGAGATGCGTCGCGACCGCCGCGAAGCGCTCCGGATTCCACCGCTTCGCGGGGCCGTAGCTCGCGCCCGGCGCGAGCACGGCGTAGGAGGTTCCGGCGAGCCCGGCACCCTGGAGCAGCTCCCCCGCGGTTCTGCGCTCCTCCGGAAGTGCTACCAGCCGCGGCACCGTCGCGCCGACCAAGAGCCCGGCCGCGCGAGCGAGCGCGGCGTACTCTTCGACACGGGGCGCCGTGCGCGATGGGCCGGAGCGCGGAACGCGCCGCGTGAGCAGCGCGCCGCGAAGCTCGGCCGCGTACCCGATCCGCTCCGGGATCAAGGCGAGCGCGGCGAGGATCGCCGACGAGAGGGAGTCGGTCAGAAGCAGTGCCGTGCCCGGGCGGGCGCGCCTCAGCGCCCCCGCCGCGGCGAAGCGGCGCGCGCGGGACCAGGGGATGAACTCGGCCGAAGGAAACCGAGGCGTAAGGAGCGGCGCAAAGCCCGCGGGACCGACCAGGATCGCGCGTCGCGAGGGGTCGCCCGCGGCGGCCGAGACGACGGGAAGGGCCTGGATCAGGTCGCCCAGCCAGTTGGGAAGGCGGACCAGGATCGGACGCGTGGGTGAAGCCGACGAGGACACGGGAACCTCGCCCCCGGTCTAGGGGATGACCCCCAGCTCGCGGCCGACTTCCCCCAGGATGGAGAGCGCGCGATCCAGATCCTCTTCGGCGTGGGTCGCGGTCACGATGGTACGCAGGCGGGCCTTCCCCTTCGCGACGGTGGGATAGCCGATGCCCTGGGCGAAGACGCCGCGCTCGAAGAGGCGGTCGGAGAAACGCATCGCCAGCTCCGCCTCCCCGACGATGATCGGCGTGATCGGGGTCTCGCTCGAACCCGTGTCGAAGCGGAGGCGCTGGAGACCCTCCTTGAAGCGGCTCGTGTTCGACCAGAGCCGTTGGATCCGCTCCGGCTCCTGCTCGAGCACGTCGATCGCGGCAAGGCACGCGGCGGCAACGGCGGGCGGGTGCGACGTGCTGAAGAGAAACGGCCTGGCGCGGTGGTAGAGATACTCGATCAGGCTCTTCGAGCCGCAGACATAGCCGCCCAGGACGCCGATCGCCTTGGAGAGCGTGCCGACTTGAACGTCGACCTGTCCGTGGAGGTCGTAGTGATCCACGGTGCCGCGACCCGCGCGGCCCAGGACGCCGCTCGCATGCGCGTCGTCGATCATCATGATCGCCCCCTGCGATCGCGCGAGCGCGGCGATTTCAGGCAGGGGGGCGATGTCGCCGTCCATGCTGAAGACGCCGTCCGTGATGACGAGGCGGCGCTTCACATCCTTGGTTTCGTCCAGGACGCGGGCGAGCCCCGTAACGTCCCGATGTGGGAAGACCCGGATCTCCGCGCGGCTAAGCCTTGCCCCGTCGATGATGCTCGCGTGGTTGAGCTCGTCCGAGATGATCAGGTCTCCCTTCCCGAGCAGCGAGGAGACCGTCCCCGCGTTCGCCGTGAAGCCGCTCTGGAACACGACCGCGGCCTCGGTCTTCTTGAAGGCGGCGATTCGCCGCTCGAGCTCCAGGTGGAGCGCCATCGTGCCCGCGATCGTCCGAACCGAGCCGGGGCCCACGCCGAGCGAGCGGACGGCCTGGACGGCCGCCTCCTTGAGCTTCGGATGGGTCGTCAGTCCGAGATAGTTGTTCGAGGAGAGATTGATGACTTCGCGTCCGTCGAAACGCGCCCGCGGGAGCTGCTCCCCTTCGAGCACGCGGAGCGTCCGGTACAGACCGTCGCGCTTCAGCTGAGCGATCGCGTCTTCCAGGTAATGGAGCGGGCTTTCGGTGGCGGGAGATGCACTCACGGATGGTCCCGCTTCAGGACGATCTTTCCCGCCTTCCCGGAGCGCTGGAGGCTCACAGCCTCCTCGAAGTCGGACCAGCCGAGGACGTGGGTGATCACGGGACGCACGTCGAGCTTGCCGCTCAGGAGCAACGCCTCCATGCGATACCACGTGTCGAAGATGAGCCTGCCGTTGATTCCCTGCACGACGGCCCCCCGGAAAATCACTTCCTTGGCCACGTCGATCTCGAGCGGCTTCGACGGGATGCCGAGCAGCGAAACGCGCCCGCCGTTCGCGAGTGCCTCGAAGCCGTCGCGGAACGAGTCGGGGTGCCCCGACATCTCGAGCATACCGTCCACGCCTCGGCCCTGGGTCTTCTCGAGAATGCGCTGTACGATCGCGTCCCGCTCGACGTTCAAGACCAGGTCCGCGCCCATTCGCTCGGCGAGCTCCAGCCTCAAGGGATTCTTGTCGACCGCCGCGACCCAGGACGCTCCCGACGCCTTGAGCACCCCGACGGCGAAACAACCGATGGGTCCGCATCCGAAGACCGCGAATTGGAGGCCGGCGACCGGGCCGGCAAGCGCGGTGTGCACCGCGTTTCCCAAGGGGTCGTGAACCGCCGCGATCTCCTCGGGAATGTCGGGGTGGAGCTTCCACACGTTCTTTTCGGGCAGGACGACGAAATCAGCGAACGCGCCCTGTCGATCGACACCCAGGATCTGCACCTTCTCGCAGAGATGCTGGAGCCCGCGGCGGCAGGCATAGCAGAGACCGCAGTACACGTGCGTTTCCCCCGTGACGCGATCTCCCGGCTTCACGGACTTAACCTCACTCCCGACCCAGTCCACGATCCCGGTGAATTCGTGGCCGAAAACGAGAGGCGTCTTGATCCGAGAGGCGGCCCAACGGTCCCAGTTCACGATGTGGAGATCGGTGCCGCAGATCGCGAACGCAGTCACGCGAATGCGGATATCGCCCGGACCGGCGGCGGGCAGCGGAGCCTGAACGTGCCACAGTCCGGGCTCCGGCTTCGTCTTCTCGATGGCCCACATTCGATCGAGCGTCACTTGGGTCGGGGTGGCGGTCTCGAGGATCACAGGGTCACTCCTCTCCCTGAGCGTATGGCGAAAGATCCGGCTCGATTATGGGAGAGGAGTGCCCGGAATCAAGCCCTTTCCCCTCCGGCGCGGCGTCGCGCTAGTACCCGCGCGCGCGGTCGACTCGGTTTTGCAGCGGCTCCCCAGCGCGGAACCGACGCCAGTTTTCCGCGAAGTCGCGCGCCAAAGGCGGAATCGTGCTCACGCCCGCGATGTGAGGGGTGATCCAGACATCGTCCCTGCCCCGGAGCGGATGGTCTGCCGGCAAGGGCTCCTCGCGGAAGACGTCCAGGATCGCCGTTCGCGGCTTGCCACGGCCGAGCGCGCGGAGCAACGCCGCCTCCTCCACGGTGCCCCCGCGCGAGACGTTGATGAACGTGGAGCCTGCCTTCATGGACGAGAAGCGCTCCGCGTTCCAAAACGCCTCGGTCTCGGGGGTGAGCGGGAGGAGGCTCACGACCACGTCCGCCGACCCGAGAAGCGCGGGGAGATCCTGTGCCCCCTCCTGGTCCCCTTCTGCGGATCGTCGCCCGGTCTTCCCTCCGCCGCGCCGGACCCCAGCGACATGCATCTGGAATGCCTTGGCCGTGGCGGCGATCTCGAGGCCGATCGCGCCCATGCCGACGACGAGAAGGTTTTTCCCCGCGAGCGACTCCGGCGTCCAGCGCTTCCAGGTCCGTTCCGCCATCTGCCGCATCGTCTCGTCCACGCGAAGTGTCCGCGCGAGCAGGTAGCCGAAAACGTGCTGCGCGATCCGTTGTGGAAAATCACCGACCGTGCGCGTGAGGATCACCTCCCCCGCCCACTCCGGACGAAGAAACCAATTCTCCACGCCCGCCCACCCGCTCTGGATCCAGGAAAGCTTGGGGAGCCGGAGAGGAGACTCCGGGGGAGCCCCGGCGCAGAACCAGACGGTCGACTGCTCGAAGCCGCGGGCGTCGAGCCTGCACCACGGGAACGGTTCTCCGATCTCCTCCTCGATCGCGCGGGCGATGCCCTCGGGATCGGAGCTCGTGATGAGGACGCGGTCGCTCACGCGCGCGACACCGCGGTGCTCCTCCGGCCGTTTGCCTGGTCGAGCACGCCTGCGAGGACCTGGAATGTCCGATCCGCCTCGAGCCGCCGCATGCACCCGTGGTGCCCCAGCGGGCAGCGGGACCGTCCGTGCACACCGCAGGGACGGCACCAGAGCTCGATCTCTGCAACGTCGTCCAGGGGACCCTGTCGCGCGAATCCGAATTGCGGCACGGTCCCCCCGAAGACTCCGACGGCCGGGACACCCACCGCGGGCCCTAAGTGGAGCACCGCGGAATCGTTGGACACGACGGCGCGCGCGTGCGCCGCGACGGCGGCAAGCTCGCGAAACGGCAGCGTGAGCGCCGTCCCCCGCCCCGAGAGGAGCGGCGCAAGCTCGGCCGCCGCCCGCTCTCCCGGCGACACGGCATAGAGCGACGTGAGGCCGCGCTCGCGCTCGATCCGGTCCGCGAGCGCCACGAAATGGCTCGCGGGCCATCGCTTGGTTTCCCAGCGCGCCCCCACCCCCATCAGGACGAATCCGCCCGCCAGCGCGTCACGCCCCGCCTTCTCCGCCCCGCGCTCGAGCTCCCGATCCGAAAGCGCGCGGCGAAGCCACGGATCCGATGCGCCCCGCGGGTCGAGACCGCAGAGCCCGCGATACGTTCGAAGGAGCGGCGGAACGGGCGCGGGCCTGAGCCAGCGCGCGTACACCATGAGCCGGCGTCTGAGGGCGTACTTGGGAGGCAGTCGATGCTTTGCATCGGGAAAGCCTGCCAGGATTCGGGAGGAACGCCAATTCTGGTGGAGATCGAGAATCTCCTCGACGCCGTCTCCGCGCATGGCCTGGATCATATCGCGGAGCGATCCCGAGACGCAGGACGGCGCAGGCGGCTGTGCGCCGTGGCGCTCGCGGACCGCATACACACGATCCACGTGCGGATGTCCGCGGAGGAGGTCCGCGTATTGCTCCTTGGTCACGAAGAGCACGCGGCGGCTGGAATCCTCCTCCTTCAAGTATCCGGGAACATGCGCGGCGAGGAGCACGTCGCCCAGCGAGGAAAACCGGACGACCGCCGCGGCGCGGCGGTGGGGCACGCGCTAGCCCGCCTGGTCCGCTGCGAGCGCGCCCGGGAGGGAGGTGAGAGCGCCCATCGGCTCGCTCTCGGCCAGCCGGAACTGCAGGCGGTGGAGCTTCTGATAGAGCCCGGGGCGCCTCACCAGCTCCGTGTGGGTTCCGGTCTCTACGATCCGCCCCTGGTCCAGGACGAGGATTCGATCCGCGCGCTGAATCGTGGAAAGGCGGTGCGCGATGACGAAGACGGTGCGTCCCCGGAAGAGAACCTCGAGAGCTTCCTGAACCAGAAGCTCCGACTCGGAGTCCAGATTCGAGGTCGCTTCGTCGAGAAGGAGGAGGGCGGGATCCTTGAAGATCGCGCGTGCGATCGCAATCCGCTGCCGCTCCCCCCCGGAGAGGCGCAGCCCGCGATCGCCGACCTTCGTGCCGTACCCCGCCGGCATCTCGCGGATGAAGTGATCGGCGTTCGCCGCGAGCGCGGCGCGGCGGACCGCCTCGGGATCCGCGTCCATCACGCCGTAGGCGATATTGCGCTCCACCGTGTCGTTGAACAGCAAGGGGTCCTGCGTCACGATGCCCATCATCCGACGGAGGGATCCCACGTCGTAGTCCGTCAGCTCGTGACCGTCGAGAAGGATTCGGCCCCCGGTGGGATCGTAGAAACGCGCGACGAGGTCCACCAGGGTCGATTTGCCCGCGCCGCTGGGCCCGACGAGCGCCACCACCTCCCCCGCCTCGACCGAGAACGATACGTCGCGCAGTACCTCGGGCCCATTTCCATAGCGGAAGCAAACCCGGTCGAATTCGATCCCGTTCTGGATGGTCGATACGGGGCGGGCGGCGGGGCGGCTCACAATGGCCGGCTTAGTATCGAGAATCCGAAAAATTCGAACCGCAGCCGCGAGCCCCTCCTGGAGCGTCGCGTTCACGTTGCTCAGCGATTTGAGCGGGCTCATGAGCTGGAGCATCGCAAAGAGGAAAATGAAAAACTGCTGCGGTTCGAGCGCGCGTTGGAGCAGGATCTCGTGTCCCCCATACCAGAGGACGCTGGTTGCGGCGACCACACCGAGGTATTCCGAGATCGGGCCCGCCATCGCCCCGAGCCGCCGCTGCTTGACGAACGCCCGGAAGTAGTCGCGCGCGGCATCGGCGAACCGGCGTTTTTCGAACTCCTCCATCGAGAACGCCTTGACCACCCGGATCCCGGCCAGGGTCTCCGCCAGGATCGAGTTCAAGTCCGCCATCCGCTCCTGCGTGATCGTGCTCCGCTTCCGAAGCTTCTTCCCGAGCCAGACGATGAGGAGCAGGGACGGCGGAATCACGACGAGGGAGAGCAGGGCAAGCCGCCACGAGGTCCAGAAGATCCAGAACATACAGACGAGGAGGAGAAGCGCGCTCTTGATCAGGTTGCTGAACCCGGCGGCGAGCGCACCTCGCACGAGGCCGATGTCATTCGTGAGGCGGGAGAGAAGCCCACCGGTGCGTCGCGTGTGGAAGAACGAGAGCGACAGATCGTGCAGATGGGCATAGAGCTGATTTCGCAGATCGCGCACGACCGCCTGTTCCACCCAGACGGTCAGCACGCTTTGCAGGTAATCGAACAGGTTCTTAAGCAAGAACACGACCAGGAGCGCCAGGCAGATCCGCGTCAGGGAGCGAAGCGGATCCCCGGTCAGAAAGAAATGCTCGAACCAGGTCCGAAGCGACTGCTTCCACGCCGTGACGCGCAAGGCAAGGCCGCTCGGCGCGCCGGGAGCGTCCTCCGCGGGCAAGACGCTCCGGGCCCTGGGATCCGCCGCGCGCGCCGAGCCAGGCTCCGCGGGCGCCATCACGCCCAGGAGCGCCGACGCCGCGCCGTTTCCAGCGACCGGCGCCGCGTCCGAGGTCCCTGGGTTCACGGTCGCGGAGGGGGCGGGGCGGGGCGTGAAGAGAATCTTCACGAAAGGGGAGATCATGCCGATCGTAACGCCGCTCGAGAACGCGAAGCCCGCCATGAGGAACGCCGTGAGGATCAGCCTGCCGCGATACGGCCTCAGGTAGCGGAGCAGGCGGATCGAGGTGGTCTCGGAATTCATGGGCGGGCCGTGATGGCGCGCATCCCTACGCTGCAGGATCGGTCGGATCCGACCCAATCCGATCCAGCCAGTCGAAGTTACGCACGAATGCTTCGTTGAAATCGTAACCACGGGCGAAATCGCCCAGTTTGTCCTGCTCGGTTTTGCCCAGGAGACCCTCGTCCACCAACTGGAAGACAATGGCGCCGAAATCTTCCGTCCGGATGATGCCCCACTGCTCGAAGACCGTCTTGGCCATGGGACCGAACCGCTCCAGCGCAAGGCGCCGGATCCCTTCCAGAAGCTCCTCGCCCGAGACGTGGCGGATCTCTCCCAGGGTCTGAACCGTGAAGTGAACCGCGTCAAGCGTGAACCGATACGCGTTGGCCCGGTAGCGCCCGTGCTTATGCTCCAGATCCAGAAGCGCGCTCTCAAGATCGGCCGCCATATCAACGCACGTCCCGACGGGTGAGCATGGTGTCGTTTCGAAATCGTTCGAGGGGCTTGTGATGGTCGACATTGTAATGCAGCCCCCGGCTTTCCTTGCGCCTCAGCGCGCAGGCCACCATGAGGTCGGCGACGAGCCCGATGTTCCGAAGCTCGACCAGGTCGCTGTCGAGCCGGTAACGCCAGTAGTCCCGCTCGATCTGGTCGCGCAGGACGCCGACCATCGTGGCCGCGCGCATCAGCCGTTCGTCGCTCCGGACAATGCCCATATAGTCCCATAGCACCCGCCGAAGCGCATCCCAATTATGGTCGAAGATTACCTGCTCTTTCGGAGCGATGGCGCCGTTCGTGCGCCAGGCCGGGAGCTTGGGCGGCCGGGCTCGCCCCTCCTCCAGCAGCTGCTCCAAGACGGCACGCCCCGCTCGCCGCGCGAACACAAGCGCTTCGAGGAGCGAGTTCGAGGCGAGCCGGTTCGCGCCGTGAACCCCGGTGCACGCGACCTCCCCGCACGCGTAGAGCGCCGGGATCGCGGTGCGTCCGTCCAGATCGGTCACGACGCCCCCGCAGATGTAATGCGCCGCCGGAACGACCGGGATCGGCTCGTGGAAGACGTCGTACCCGAACGCGCGCACGCGGCTCGTGATGTTCGGAAACCGCTTCTCGAGGAGCCGTTTCCCCAGACGCGCCATGTCGAGCAGGACGAACTTGTCGCCTCGGCGCTTCATCTCAGCGTCGATCGCCCGCGCCACGATGTCGCGCGGCGCCAGGTCACGGAGCCGATGATAGCGATGCATGAAGGGCTTTCCGTCCGAGGTGAGGAGCCGCGCCCCTTCGCCGCGTACCGCCTCGGAGATCAGGAACGATTTGGCCTCCGGGTGGAAGAGGCACGTCGGGTGGAACTGAATGAACTCGAGGTTCGCGACCGGGGCCCCCGCCCGGAAGGCCGCCGCCAAACCGTCTCCCGTCGCAATGTCAGGATTCGTGGTGTAAAGATACGCCTTCCCCGCGCCTCCGGTCGCGAGCACCGTGGTGCGCGCGGCGCACGCGCGGATTTTCCCGGTCGCACGATGAAGCACGTAGGCCCCCCACACGCGGTCGCGCGCGGCCGGGACCTTTTTCCCCGCCAGGTGCTTCGATTCGAGAATCAGGTCGACCATGATGTGATTCTCGAGAATCGAAATCTTGGGGTGCCTTTGCGCCAGGCGCAGGAGCGTCGTTTCAATGGCGCGCCCGGTGCGGTCCTTCGCGTGCACGATGCGCCGGCGCGAGTGCCCGCCTTCCCGCCCGAGGGCAAGCGTGCCCCGGGCTTTCGGATCGCGATCGAAACGGACTCCGAGCGAGACCAAGTGCGCGATCTCCCCCGAGCCCTCCTCGACGAGCACCCGAACCGATTCCGGGTCGCAGAGCCCGGCCCCGCAAACGAGCGTGTCCCGCTCGTGGAGGTCGAGCCGATCGTCCTCGCCAAGGACGGCCGCGATGCCGCCTTGCGCGTAGTTCGTGTTGGACTCGTGCCCCTCACGCTTCGTGACGATGAGCACGCGCGCGAAACGTGCCGCGTGAAGGGCGACGGAGAGCCCCGCGATGCCGCTCCCCACCACCAGGACGTCGCTTTCCAGCTCGTTGGACGATCGCCTCATCGCTCGCTCTCTCGGGGAACCACGTAGCCTAGACGATCCGCTCGGCCCTCGCTACCGCGGCGCGCAGCGGACCGAGCGCGTCTTCGACGGGATCCAGCGGTCCGATTGTGGTCCGAATGACCCGCACGGGCAAATCGGTCCGAAGCTGCGACGGCCAGCGAGGCTCGTCTTTCTCCGTGATCCATATCTCCTCCGCACCCTCGCGCCGAGCGCGCCCGGCCGACGCCGTGAGCGAGGCTCTCGTCCAGCGAGCGTGATCGGGATAGACCGCGTGGAGGCGAACCTCGGCCCCCGCGGCGCGAACAAAGCGCTCGAGCCGGCTCGGCGCGCCGATTCCTGAGACGAGTGCGACCGGTGCTCCATGTCGCAGGCGCTCCCCCGCCGCGGGTTCGCCGACCGGTGTGAGGCACCGAAGGGTGCGGGTAAACCGAAGCGAGGGAATCCCGGGCGCGAACCGGGCAGCCCAGGCCAAGGTCGCCTCCGGAATCGGATCGCGCGGGTCCTCGAGCAGGAAAACGATACGCGTGGCTTCGCGGAGCGTCGAGGGGGGCCGCCGGAGCGGTCCCGCCGGCAAAAGCGCTCCGTTCCCGACGGGAAGGCGCGGGTCGAGGACCACCCAAAGCTCGTCCCAGCGGAGGCCATCCTGCTCCCACCCGTCGTCCAGCACCAGAACGCTGGCGCCATAGCCGCTACGGAGCGCCCGGGCCGCCCGCAAGCGGTCCGGGTCCGTGGCCACGACCGCCTTCCGGGGCAGCGCCAAGCGGTGTGCGATCGCTTCGTCGCCGTAACGTCCCGTGGACTGCAAGAGTGGGTACCCCTCGAAATCGGGCACGACGCCGCCCTGGCGGGACGGGGCTTCCGCGCCGTGACCGCGCAAGATGATCGCCGCGCGCGCGCCGGCTTCCGCCGCCTCGAGGGCGAGCCACCGGGCGAGGCTGCTCTTGCCCGCTCCCCCCACCGTGAGGTTACCGAGCGCCATCACATGGCACCCCTCCAGCTTTCGGCGCCGGGCGGCCGCACGCCGGCGCGAGAAGGCGGAGCCTGCTCCGTAGCCGAGGGAGAGTGGGAGGAGAACCTTGGTCCATGCTAGGGTTCCGCGCTCCCCCGACCAGGACCGCTCGAAGAGCCCCGCGATCCCCCTCATGACGTCGCGCCTCACGGCGTGAGCCCGAAGCGCCCGAGCGCCTCCAGCGAGAGCGCGGCGGATCGCGACGCGACCTCGGCCGCCCGCACCGCGCCCTCCCCCATGCGGCGCATTGCTTCCGGAGTGTCCAGCAAGGTCCGAACGCCTTCGCTCGCCGCCGCGGCATCCTTCACCTCAAGAATCGCATGCTCGCGAGCGAGCGCCTCGACACCTTCTTGGACCGCGTCCGAGTAGGGTCCGACGACGACCGCGCACCCGCGCGCTGCGGGCTCGAGCACGTTGTGCCCTCCGTACGGGGCGAACGTTCCCCCCACGATCGCGACCCCGGCCGATTCGTAGGCGAGCGGAAGCTCGCCCAGGGTCGCAAGGATTCCCACGCGGGGCGGAGAAGCGGACTTAAGCCGGTCGATCCAGTCAGAGAGGTCCTCTCGCGCGCGGTCTTCCTCTTGGCGGATCGAGATCGGCACGGCGGAAGCCCGGAGCGCGCCGAGCACGCGCTCCATACCATCCTTGTGACGGGGCGCCACGACGAGCGGTCGCGCGCCGGGATGCGCCAGGCTTCGCGCCAGACCAACCGCGACCTCCTCTTCACCGGGTCTCAGGCTTCCGAACACGACCGTTGGCCGTTCGGCCTGGTCCCGCGTCGCAGCTGCCTGGGGCCGCTCGGCCTTGAGATCGCCCGTCACCGCGATCCCCGAGGGAGGCACGCCCAGCGAGCGAAACCGTTCGGCGTGCCGCTCCGATTGGGCGAGCACCCAGACTCCCTCGCCGAAAAGGGCCCGTCCCGCGAGACCCCATCGCAGGAGACGCCGGCGGGTCCGCTCCGAGACCGCAGCGCTGACGAAGACGACCGCGACCGACCGGCGGCGGGACTCAAGGATCAGATGCGGCCAAATCTCTGTTTCCACGATGTCGAGACGCCGCGGTGCGGCACTCGCCAGAAAGGAGCGGACGAGCTGCGGCAGGTCGAGGGGCGCGATCCGGGCGACCACCCGGTCTCCCAGGTCGCGGCGCGCGCGGGCGAGCCCTCGCTGGGTCCGCGTCGTGAGCAGGAGGGGACCGCGCTGCCCCGCGGCGAGGAGCGCCGTGACCCAGGCGCGTGCGGCCACCACTTCCCCCATCGAGGCGGCGTGGATCCAGACGCTGCCCGCGGCACCGGCGAGATCCCCGCTGGCGCCTGTGAGCGCCGATCGCCAGGTGCTCTCCGGGCCGCCGAAGCCGCGGATGAGCGGGGACGCGGCCCCGGCCAGCAGCGCCGCGCTCCGGTACGCAAGGAGACCGAGCGGCATCAGGCTGCTCCACCAGACCCGACGAACTCGATCAGGGCCGCGGCGGCACGATCGGCCGCGCCTGGCCCGCCCAGCCGTTCGGAGATTCGGGCGAATGCCTGGAGCTGTGCGTCGCGCGCGGCCGGATCGGTCAAAAGTTTCGCCAGCTCGGCCGCCACACGAGGTCCCGTCGCGTCCCGCTGGATCAGCTCCGGCGCCGCCCGCGCTCCCGCGACAAGGTTCGCGAGCCCGATGGAAGGAACCTGCACCAGGCGCTTCGCGATTTCGTAGTTGACCCATCCGGTCTTGTACACGATCACCTGGGGCACGCCCAGGGCCGCCGTCTCGAGCGTTGCCGTGCCCGACGCGACAACCGCGACGTCCGCCCCACGGACCAGCTCCTTCGCGTCGCCGTGCCAGTGGAACGGCATGAGGATATCCCAGAGGGCGCGGATCTCCGGAGCGCGGAGCGCGGCCGTCACCTGGCCCGCGTCGCTCACCGCCGCCCGCACCCTGCCGCCCAGCTGCGCGATGACGCGGGCCGCCCCGTCGAGCATCGGAGCCAGATGCCGGCGCACTTCATCGCGCCTGCTCCCTGGTAGAAGCGCCACCAGTTGTTCGCCGGGATCGAGCCCGAGCATCTCTTTCACCTTGGCCCGGCGCTCGGGCTCGGGACGGAGCGCGCCCGCGGGATGCCCGACCCAGCGCGCGGCGGCCCCTCCCTCCTCAAGGAGTGCCGCCTCGAAGTCGAACAGGAGCAGCGTGAGATCGACATCCTCGCGCAGGCGCCGGATTCTTCCGCGACCCCACGCCCAGATCTGGGGGCAGACGTAGTAGACCACGCGATTCCCCATCCGTTTCGCGGCACGCGCGAGCGCAAGGTGAAGCCCGGGCGAATCGATCGGGATGAAGACGGCGTCCGGATGGGCGGCCAGGAGACGGAGCAGCCCGCGGCGGGCGTTGCGGATCTCGGGAAGGCGGCCGATGATGGAGGCGAAGCCCATGACGGCGATCGATTCCATGGACGCGACCGTTTCCAGCCCGGCCGCGCGGAGCATGGGCCCGCCGATTCCCGTAGCCTGGAACGACACGCCCCGCGCGCGGAGGGCGGCCAAGAGGTCGGCCCCGAGGCGGTCCCCCGAGGGTTCGCCCGCGGACACGATGAGAAGCGGGAACTTCAGACGGGCAGATCCAGCGGCATGTTCCGTACCGCCTGGGCCCGCACTTCCTCCGCGACCCCGAGCGCTCGGAGCGCGACCTCGGTCTCCTCCCAAGAGCCCTCCGGCTCGCGCGCCATCGCGAGGAAGTGCGTGAGCTCCGACTCGAGCGGGTCGCGCGCCTCGACGCGGACCTCGAGCGGCCGGATGCGGCGGAACAGGTCCTCGGGCGCATGGGCATCCGGGGGCTTCAGCTCATACGCCTCGACGCTCCGGTTCAAGCAATCGACCGAGACGTATTCGTTCGCCTCGAAGAAGCGGATCTTGCGCACTTTCTCACGCGAGACGCGACTCGCGGTCAGATTCGCCACGCACCCGCTCGCGAACGTGAGGCGTGCGTTCGCGATATCGATTCGCGGGGTCAGGACCGGCACGCCGACCGCGCGCACATCGGTTACCTCGGACCGCGTGATCCAGAGCGCGAGATCCAGGTCGTGGATCATGAGGTCGAGAATCACGTCGACGTCAATCCCCCGGGGCACGATCGGAGCCAGTCGGTGCGCCTCGATGAAGCGCGGCGCCCTGAGGTGCGGCCGGACGGCCTGGATCGCGGGATTGAAACGCTCGACCTGTCCCACGAAGAGCGCGCGTTTCTGCGCGCGGGCGGCGTCGAGCATCGCGGCACCCTGCTCCGCGGTCTGGGCCATCGGTTTCTCCACGAGGACGTGGAGCCCGCGTGAGAGGCAATAGAGCGCGAGGTCGGCGTGCCGCGGCGTGGGCGCGGCGATCGACACCAAGTCGACGCGGTCCGCCAGCTCCTCCAGGGTCCCGAACGACTCGAGGCCCAGCTCGCGCTCCGCCCGCTCCCGGGCGACCGGATCGGGATCGAATCCCCCGACGAGCGCGGCCCCCTCGATCTTGGCCCAGGCGCGCACGTGATGGCTGCCGAGGTGTCCGACCCCGACCACCCCCACGCGGAGCCGGCTCACCGCACGATGCCTCGTTCCGAGCTGCGTACGAACTCGATGAATTCGTGGATCTCGGGATAGGGCTTCAGGTCCCGCGCGATGCGCGAGAGCGCCTGGGACACGTTGAGCTGGGAGCGGTAGAGGATGCGATACGCGCGCTTGAGCTCCAGGCGCACCTCGGCAGGGATGCCCCGGCGGTCCATTCCGACCGAATTGAGCCCGCACGCGCGGAGGGGATTGCCCGCCACTTTGACGAACGGCGGCACGTCTTGCGGCACGCGGGACGCGCCTCCCACGAACGCGTGGCATCCGATCGTGACGAATTGATGCACCGGGGTCATGCCGCCGATGATCGCGTAGTCGTCCACCCGCACGTGGCCGCCGAGATTCACGGCGTTCGCGAGGATGACGTGATTTCCGATCAGGCAATTATGGGCGATATGCGTGTAGGCCATGAGGAGGACGTGATCCCCCACGATCGTGGACTCGCGCTCCTCCGTCGCGGCGTGGATCGTCGCGTACTCGCGCACGATCGTGTCGTGCCCGATGACGACTTCCGTCGGCGCACCTCGAAACTTGAGGTCCTGAGGGATGTTGCCGATCACGGCCCCGTGGTGCACCTGGCAACGCGGCCCGATCGTGGTCCTGCCTTCCAGGATCACGTGGAGCCCCACCTGCGTCCCTTCGCCGAGCGTGACCCGAGGTCCGACGTAGGCGAACGGACCGATCACGACACCGTGTCCCAGCTCCGCCCCCTTCGCCACGATGGCGGTCGGGTGAACGGCGGGCGGCGTATCGCGCGGATCGGGGAGTTCCAGGACGGCGCCTGGCACGCGTGCCCAGGTGCCGGTGAGCCCGTCCGCCTCAGGAATCGCGATCGACAATGCTTGAGAGAAGCTCTGCTTCCGCGACGAGGTCTCCATCGACGTAGGCCTTCCCCTCCATTTTGCAGATCCGTGATTTCAGGCGAAGGAGCTTCAGTTCAAATCGGAGTTGGTCCCCGGGCCGGACCGGTTTCCGGAATTTGGCCCGGTCGATTCCGATGAAATAGACCAGCTTCTCCTTCGGTTGGTATGACGAGTTCAAGAGCAGAACCCCGCCACATTGGGCCATCGCCTCGATAATGAGCACCGCGGGCATGATGGGGTGGCCGGGGAAATGGCCCGCGAAAAAGGGCTCGTTGATGGTGACGTTCTTGATCCCGACGACGCGGTCCTCCTCGAGGCTCAGGATCCGGTCGATGAGCAGGAAGGGATACCGGTGCGGCATGATTTCCATGATCGCGCCGATGTCGAGCTGTATCGACCCGCCGGCCCCGGCCCCGTTCCCCTTTCCCGCGCGGACCCGCCGTGCGGGCCGTGCGGGCCGTTCGGGCCGCTCGGGCCGTTCGGGCCGCTCGCTCGCGGCCAGCCGCTGCACGAAACGCACGTTGGTCGCGTGACCGGACTTGATCGACACGAAATGCCCGAGCGCCGGCCGCCCCAGAAGATAGAGATCGCCCAGGAAGTCGAGGATCTTGTGGCGCACGAACTCATTGTCGAACCGTAGCGGCTCCTGGTTCAAGATTCCGGTCGGCTGGACGACCACGGCGTTCTGGAGCGTGCCGCCCAGGATCATTCCCCGCGCCCGGAGCGCGTCCACGTCGCGCTGGAGCACGAACGTGCGCGCCGGTGCGATCTCGCGGATGAAGACGTCGCGGTTGATGTCGTAGGTGGCATGCTGGGTGCCCAGGTAGGCATCATCGTATTCGATCGTGAACGTGATGCGCAGCCCCTCGTGCGGAAGCCCCACAAGCACCACTCCGTTTTCTTCATAGCGGACCGGCTCGCTCACGCGGAAGTATCGTCGCGGCACGCGCTGCTCGACAAGACCCGCCTCCTGGAACATCCGGACGTAAGGGGCCGCGCTGCCGTCGCGCGGCTCGGCCGGCTCTTTCGCGGTCAGGGCGATGACGAGGTTGTCGATCTCGAGCCCGGCCGCCGCGGCGAGGATGTGCTCCACCGTATGCACCTCGGCATCGCCGCTCCTCAAGATCGTGCGTCGCATGTCTTCGGTGTCGGCGCATGCGTACCGTGGCGAAACGGGAATCTCCGGCGCTCCGGGAAGGTCGAGACGGACGAATCGAATTCCGGAATCGGCAGGTGCCGGGCGGAATTCCACCCGGCAGGGCTGCCCTGTGTGGAGACCGACCCCCTCGAACGCGATGGGTTTCGCGATCGTGCGCTGGCAGGGCGTGGTCACCGCGGTTCTTTGGAACCCTCGAGCTCGTCCACGCGGCGCTTCAGCCGGCGCACCGTCTGGATGAGCTCGGGCAAGTTCCGGATGCTCGCCTCGATGCGCTTCGCTTGCCGCAGCGGCATGGCTGGGTAGCCGAACATGCGCTCCCCGGCCTTCACCGACTTGGAGACGCCCGATTGGGCGCCGACGGACGCGCCATCCCCGATCTCAATGTGCCCGACGATGCCGACCTGTCCCGCGAGCACCACGTGGTCTCCGAGCACGGTGCTGCCCGAAATCCCGACCTGTGCCACGATGATGCAGTTCTCGCCGATCTGGACGTTGTGGGCGATCTGCACCAGGTTGTCGATCTTGCTGCCCGCCCCGATGCGGGTGGTTCCGGTGGTCGCTCGGTCGATGGTGACGTTGGCGCCGATCTCGACATCGTCCTCGACGACCACGTTCCCGACCTGGGGAAGCTTGCGATACACGTCGCCGTCGCGGACGAACCCGAACCCGTCGCTTCCGACAACGGTCCCGGAGTGGACGATGACCCGGTCGCCGAGGACGCACTCCTCGCGAACCGTCACATTCGGGTAGAGCAATACCTCGTCCCCGAGGCGTGTGCGCGCGCCGACGTAGCAGCCCGCGTGCACGATCGCGCGTGCACCGATGGAGGCGCCGCGCTCGATCACCACGTACGGGCCGATCGACGCGTCCTGGGCGACATAGGCTTCTTCCGAGACCACCGCGGTCGGGTGCACGCCGGTGCACGGACGCTCGGCCTCACCGGCGAAGAGACGAATCGCCTTGAGGAAGGCGAGGTAGGGATTTGGATTCTGGATCAGCGGCTTTCGGATGTTCCGGTGGTTTTCCGAAACGATGATCGCGGAAGCCTGGGTCACATCGAGATAGGATTCATACCGCGGATTCGCCAGAAACGTAAGGTCGCCCTCGCGGGCTTCGCGAATGCCGGCCACGCCCGTAATCTCGACGGAGCCATCGCCGACGACCGTGCCGTCGATCGCCTTCGCGACCGCCTCCAGCGTGACCTTCATGGTTACTCCCCTTGAATCGGTTCGCGCCCCGCTGCGGGGACCCCCCTACTGCGATCCACCCGAAGCGGCTGGAGCCGCGGTCGGCACTCCGCCCGAATCTTCCTTCCGGAGCTGGTCCAGAACCCGATCCGTGAGGTCGAGCGACTTGTCGCCGAAGATGATGTTGCCGTCCGCCGCGTCCAAGATGATCGAGTAGCCTTCACCCGAACCAATGGCCGAAACTATCTTGTGCACGCGATCGACGATTGGTTTCAGATACTGCTCGTTGAGCTTCGAAACAGAGCCCTGGGGGCCCCAGTTCTTCTGAACGAAGGCGTCATAGTCGGCGATCTTTTTCTGTAGGACCTGGTTTTGCTCGTCGCGCTTTGCCTCGCTCAGCATCGGGCCCTGTGCGTCGAGCTTGCGTTGAAGATCGTCGATCTCGACCTTTTTTTCCTTCGCGGTCTTGGTGAGCTCCTGAACCTCCCGGTTGAACGACTTCTGGGCCTCTTGCGTGCCCGCATACTCCGCAAAGATACGCTCGGAGTCAATGAAGCCGATCTTCAGATCCGCCGCCGCAGCGGGGGACGGAACGGTCAGGCAAAGTACCGAGACGGCCCAGACTACCGTACCCCATGGCCGCTGTCGAGTCATATGCTAATCCCTTCTGCTAGAACGTGTTACCCAACTGGAAATGAGGCTCCCAACGGGCGCCATCCTCACGGTCCAGACCGTACCCTACATCGAAGCCGATCCTTCCCAAGGCGGGTACCTCAAGCCGAACCCCGAAGCCGACGGATTTCCTAAGATCACCAAGGTCCAAATCCCGCGTCGAGTTCCATGTATTCCCGGCCTCGAAGAAGATCAGCCCGTGGAGTGGATCGGCTATCGGAAACTGGAGCTCGCTGGTCAAGACGAGCATCGTCTTGCCCCCCGGGTAACGGTCCAGGACATCGCCCGTTAGCGGGTTCCGGATCACGTTTGCCCGGGGCACGACATAGTAATCCGGATAACCACGTAGGTAATCGGCGGTCGTCCCGCCGAGCCGGAAGCGCTCGTAGTCGGGGACCTGTCCCCCCCCGAGAAATCCGGTCTTGCCGCGCAGCATGAGCACGAAGGGACCGTCGAGCCGGGTGAAGGTCTTGTTCTCGAACGTCTCCTTGTAGAAGGATTCCACGCCTCCAAGGAGGCCCCCCGCGACCTCATTGCTCAACAGTATCCTCGATCCCCGCGACGGGTAGAACGGGTTATCGGTGCTGTTGCGGCTGAAGGTGAGGGTGACGCTGCTCACGCGCCGCGGCCACTGGGTCGTGCGTAGGGTTTGTAGATTCGACGGCTCCCCGACCCGTGGAGCGATGAAATCGCTGAGCGTCACGTCGCGGAGATCGTACGAGATGATGCCGCGCGTATAATCGGGCCAGCGGAGCGGGCGTCCGAGGCGGATGCCGCCGCCGACGTCCTTTCGCCGGTAGAAATCGAGGTCGCGCCGCGTATTGAAGATATCGAAGCCGATGGAGAGCGGGGTGTCCCGAAACCACGGCTCCGTGAACGAGAGCTGCAGATCGTTTCTCCTTCCACCACGCTCGAGCCGGATGTTGACGTTCTGACCGTTGCCGAAGAGATTGTTGTGCCCCAGCTCGACAAAGCCCGTCAGCCCCGATTGGCTGGAGTACCCGGCGCCCGCGCTCGCCGTGCCGGTCTGTTTCTCCTGCACCTTGAGCGTCAGGTTGATGTCGGCGCTGTCCCCCGTGGGCTCGTAATCAACGTTCACGTCCTGGAAGAACCCGAGTCCAAAAATGTCGCGCTGGGTCCTCATGAGCGCAGAGCGCCGGAAGGTGTCTCCGGGAAAGACAGACGCCTCGCGTCGGATGACGTTTTCCTTGGTGCGCGTGTTTCCGACGATCTCCAAGCTGGCGACCCGGGACCGCGAGCCTTCGGTGACCTGGAAGACCACGTCCACGGCCGAGTCGCGGTCGGCCATCTTGGGCTCAATCGAGAGGAAGAGGTACCCCTGCTCCTGATACATCGTGTAGGCGTTCTCGAGGGTCTTCTGAACCTGCGCCTCGTTGTAGATCGCGCCGGGTTTCGGCACCGTCGCCGCCGTGAGCGCCGGGGTTGGAACGGAGGTATTGCCGCTCCAGGAAATATCGCCGAACTGATACCGGGGGCCCTCGCGTAGGAAAACGTGGAGAATGACCCCCGCACCGTCGGGGGTATCCGCCGGCACGATCGAGTCCACGTCCGCGTCCTTGTGTCCCCGGGTCCGCATGTAGAGTCTCAGCTTGGTTTCGTCCTTATCGCGGCGCTCCGGCTTGTAGGACCCGCTTCGGAGAAAACCCGGAGTCTTGCTTTCCATCGCCTTGGCGAGCGCGTCGGGCTTCATCGTCTGGTTCCCGTGGAAGACGATTCCCCGGACCTTGACCTTGGGCCCCTCCTGCACGTCGAAGACGACGCGCACGGCTCCCGCCCCGGACGGCTCGGTGCGTGGAACGACCCTGGCGTGGGCGTATCCCTCCTCGCCGTAGGCCGTCTCGATTTTTCGTGCGTCCAACTCGAGCGTCCCGGCGTCGAGCAGCTGCCCCTCGGCAACGGTCAGCTTGCCCTTGAGCGTTGAGGCTTCGATCTTCTTCGCGCCCCGGAAGACGATTTCCTTGACC
>DASXTQ010000002.1:0-22712 GCA_036505295.1 Candidatus Eiseniibacteriota bacterium | reverse complement strand
GAGGGCCGCTGCTCTCAAAGCGCTGAAGATCGACGAGCATCTCGCCGAGGCGCACGCCTCGTTGGGGCGAGTGAAGCTCTTCTATGATTGGGACTGGACCGGGGCGGAGACCGAGTTCAAACGAGCCATCGAGCTGAAGCCAAGCCTCTCCACGGCCCACCACTGGTATTCCATCTGCCTCCGGGACGTGGGCCGCCTCACGAAAGCGATTGCCGAGGCGAATCGCGCGCTGGAGCTGGATCCGGTCTCGCTCATCATCAGCACCAATCTGGGCGACACCTTCTTCTATGCGGGACAATTCGATCGGGCGATCGCGCAGCACCGAAAGACCCTCCTCCTGGACGCGGGCTTCGCTGCGGCGCACCTCTATCTCGGCCGCGCCTTGGAAGAGAAGGGAATGCTCCAAGACGCCGTCGCCGAATACCAAAGAGCCAGATCCCTGACGGGAACGGGACCCTACGCGCTGGGAGATCTCGCGCGCGCCTATGCACTGGCCGGGAAAAGAGCGGACGCCCGGAGACTCCTGAACGAGCTGTCTGAGCTTTCCGAGCGGGGGGCCAGCCTGGAAACGGATATCGCGCTGGTGCACTTGGCGCTGGGAGACCGCGACCAGGCGTTCCAGTATCTGGAAAAAGCCTACAAGGAACGATCGGGACTGAACGATCTCAAGGTGGATCCAAGATTCGGATCACTCCACGGGGATCCCAGGTTTCAAGACTTGCTCGTTCGGCTCGGGCTTGCGTCGTAGCTCCCGATCCGTCGCTCCTAGAATCGGACGTAGTGGCCGGCCCAGAGAGTGAGGAAATGAAGCCGTTCGCCGCCCATGCCTGCGCCGCCCGGGCCGGGAGTGTCCAGATACCGAACCGCGACGTCGAAGGCGACCCTCGGCCGGAGGTAGTACTCCACTCCGACCCCGGCCGTCCAGCCTACTCCCCATCCGGAGGTGATGAGCTGGGCGTCAGTGTTTGGAACACGGACGCGCGACTCCCAGCCGGATGGTCCTGCGCCGGCAACCGCATAGGGCCTGAAAAGAGCCTCCGGGGCGCGCAACACGAAGTTGGCGGTGATCGGGTACACGAAGAGCGAGCCTCCAACGCCCTCCGTCCGTGGGAATCGCTGGTACCCCCCCATGAACTCAATTCCGCCGAAGCGGGCCTTTGCCCAGAGATTCTGCCAGAGTGAAATGCCCGTGGAAGAGCCGTACAGGCTCGCGAAGCCGTCCCGCGGGTAGCCCAAGCTCACGCCGAGAATCGTGGAGCCAACACCTCTCTCGGCCCACCCGCTGCGCGGTACGAATCCCAGGCGCTCCAAGTCTTCGCGGCCGAGCGCGCCCCGCGTGTCGTGAACGTAGCGTGGATGTCGAAAGGCGTAGAGGTAGTACCAAGGTTGGATCAGATCTTCGAGGTACGAGCGCACGACGGGGATTTTCCTGATTCGATACCCGGGGTAGGTCAATCCCGGCCCCGCCCGGTTCCACCCCGCATTGAACGCGGGACCGAACGGCGCGCGGTTTCCGACGTCGGCGACCAGCATCTGGGACCCCAAGGAAGGCGCACTCGGGAATCCCCAACGTACGGGGAGGAGGAGCCACGCCCACTCCCTTAGGACTTCCGGTTTCCGACGGTAATCAATCCGACTCGGCTCGGGCGTGAGAACTACCTGAAAACGACTATAGGGCACAGTTCGTGTCGAGTCCTTGCCGGGACCCGAGACGCTCTCCGTGTGCCCCAATCCGGCAACCGCCTCCCATTCGCCTGGGTAAGGGTAATTGCCGTGCGAGCCCGAGTTCCGATCGTGGGAGAAGAGCCGGATGGGGTAATCAAGGACCATGTAGGCCCGTCCACCCACGTAGACCACAGGATGCGTGCGATCGGTAATCTCGGGCCGGCGATTTCCTTGGGGCAGACTCGCGCTTCGAGAGTGGAAGAAGTAGTGCACCTCTTCGATGCCCGACCGATCGGGAGTGAGCACAACGTTGATGTGCTCCCAGTCTCCCTCGTGGTTCGCGATGTAGTCGTTCATCGGATAGAAGTACCAGTACTGAACGACCACCCGATTGCGTTCGTCGAGAAAGGGATGGGCGAAGACCGCGGGCTGGCTCCACGCGGCGCTGTCGGGTCCGGTCCGCAACCGGGCGTACGCATCCCACCACTCCTGAGGCTTCGTGCCTGGAAAGTCGAAGTACCAGACCTCGAGCAGCTCCGGGTCGCTCTGAGAACGAAGACCCAGCTCCACCAGGTGCAAGAGGGAATCGAGGCTCAGCCCGCGGAACGGGAGATCTTGGAAATCCTTGAGCTGGTAGGGAGCCGCCCGGACCCTGTCCAGGCGAAGGGTGTCCGCGAAAAGCGTGGGATGGATCGGTAGGAGCTGAGCCTTTCTACCGTGGATGCGGATGTTGTCCCCTGAGGGGAGGACCAAAGTGGGAGCGAACCGCCGAACGAGCGCCTCAAGCTCGGCGCGACGAGACTCGGCGATCCCATCCCCTCGCTCGCATTCTTCGGCAGGCCCGAAGAGCGAGTCTGCGGCGGCGCGCGCGCCGACGAGCGGGGGCCTCTGATCGGCCCGTATCACCTCGAGGTAGGCGCCACGCTGATCCCTCGTGGAGGCGCAGCCCGACGCGAATGCGGCAGCCAGCAGCATGAGGACGCGCGGCAACGCACGCGCGGCGGACCTTCGCAGGACGCTCGCCATGGCCAAGGCCCCCGATCACCGAGTGGCTCTCCCAGCACCGCACCGGAACCCCGCGATGGTAGTCTTCGTACGCGTGCGGTCAATCCCCAAGGTTGCGCGGAGCAGGGCTAGCCAACTTCACAGACAGCGGGCGATCAACAGCGTGAGATCGTCGGCGAGCGGCCTCCCTTCCGTGAACGCCGAGAGTTCCTCTCGTATCCCTGCGAGCAGACTGGAACCACCCGCGTCCCGGAGAGCCGTGATGCTGGTCAAACGCCGAACGACCGCCTCCAGCCGCTCCAGCCCGAATTCCTCCCCCGAGACACTGAGCGCCTCGATGAGCCCGTCCGTATACAGCAAGAGCTGATCTCCTTTTCCCATGCTGGTCACGCGCTGCTCGCAGTGCCACTCCGGGAGCGCGGGGTGGATCAGCGGGGCCGACGACTCCAATGACTCGATGGTCCCATCCTTGCGAAGAAGCAGTCCCGGAGGATGTCCGGCGCTCACGTACTCCAATGTCTTCGACCGTGGCTGGATCCGAACGCACACCGCCGTAAGATGCTTGCCGTCGCCGAATATCCTGTTGGCCGCGACGATCCGTTGGAGAATGACGCCTGGGGCGAAGGACTCCGCTTCCGCCCCATGGAAGGCCTGCTTGATCATCCCCGCGAGCATCGCTGCGGGGGCGCCATGGCCGGAGACATCGGACACGATCAGCGCTCCAGGCCCCCCGTCTCGGAGCACGTAGTCGCAGAAATCTCCGCAGAGCTCGCTGCAGGGCTCGTAGTGGAAGGACACCTCCAGGTCTCCTCGCGAGGCACTGCGCTCGGGCAGGAGGCTCAGCTGGAACGCTTGGGCCGCTCGGAGCTCCTGCTCGAGCCTGAGGACGTGGGCACGATTCTCCGCGTCGAGCCGATGCGCATCCAGGCAGCGATGGACAAGCGTGAGCAACACCTCGCGATCGAACGGCTTCGTGAGGAAAAAGAACGCCTTCTCCCGAATCGCCCGCACAAGACGCTCGTCCCGCTCGTCCGTGCTCCCCGTCATGAGGATCACGTCGAGGTGGGGCTGGACGCTGCCCAGTCGCGCCATGAGCTCGAATCCGTCCATTTCAGGCATCCGAATGTCCAGGATTCCCAGATCGAACGGTTCCTCCTCCGCCACGGCTAGCGCCTGGGTCGGGCGTCGGAACGCGTGCACGTCGCACTGGGGGGCCAGGACCCGATCAACCATTCTCAAGACCCCGGCTTCATCATCCACGACGAGAACCCTCGGCCGCGGCATCAGCCCTGGGAATCTTCTGTGGGAGCGATCGAAAGACGGGCGGTCACGCGTGTGCCCTTGCCGGGCTGGGTCTCGAGGGCAAGATCGCCGCCACTTTCGGCGACGATCGAGCGGCACGTGGACAATCCGAGTCCCGTGCCGTGCTCCTTGGTAGTGAAGAACGGCGCTTCGGTTTCTCGCAGGGTCTCGGGCGACATCCCGACTCCGTCATCCGCGATCACCAGGATGACCTGATGGTCGTTCACACTCGCTTCGACCTTGAGCGTACCGCCATCGGGCATGGCGTCGCGCGCGTTGCTCATCAGATTCAGGAGGAGGCGTTCCAGGTCGCTTTGCCCGCATCGAACGGAAGGCAGCTTGTCGGCGAAACTCGCGTCCAATTGAATTCCCAACCGGCCGAGGCTCTCCTGGAGAACGTCCCGGACCGCGTCGAATGCGTGTTGCACGTCGCTCGGCCCGGAAACGCGTGTGGCCCCGCGAGCGAAGCGCATCATCTTGCCGAAGATCCCACGCGTGATTTGCAACGAGTGGTCGACTCGTAGTAGGTCTTCCTCGAGGACGTTCATCTGCAGGGTCCCGTCGCGCAGCTCGGATCGGATCTGTTGCACCAGGGGAATCACTTCACCCAATGCGTTGTTGATATCGTGAGCCACGCCGCGCGCTAGGTGCGCGAGCGCGCTCTGCCGCTCGATTTTGAGCATGCGTGCCTGAAGAGCTTCGACCGTTTGCGCCCTCTTGAGTGCGAGTGAGGCGAGTGCGGTGAAGCGCTCAACGATTGCCAGCTCGTATCCGCAGAAAGTTCCTGGTGCCGAGGCCGAAAGCTTGAGAAGTCCGAGCGGTCCATGGCGCGTGCCGAGGGATGCGCACAGCATTGCATTCTCCTGGGGCCTGCCCGACGATTCGCCGCCGAGTTCGAGAAGGCGCGCCAGCTCGACCACGCCGTGCGGCGTCCACTCGCTCCAGCCCTCGGGTGCGCGGTCGAAGCCATAGACGACGCCGTCGCCCAGCATCCCACGCAGCGCACTGGGTAGCTCGAGAGTCGCTCCGATGATGGGGCTCTTCATCTTCCGCCACGCGATCTGCTCGGCGACAAGCTCGAGCGACGATTCCGGAGCCCAGATCCAAAGGGCTGCGGAATGGTCGTAGCGCGTGAGCTGATGAAGACCATCGAGGATCTGATAGTAGAGATCCTTGGGCGGAAGCTCGCGCATGATCATGTTGTCGATGCGAGCACGAACCTCCGCGAGCCGACCCTGGTCCATACGCTCGATCAGCTCGGAAACCACCCGGGCGACATGGGCGAGTGCGCGGGGATATCCCTCGGGGAATGCGGCCGCGTGCCGCTCCAGCACGATCATGCCCCACGAGCGGCTCCGGCGCGTGAAGCGCGCGCAGATCATGCCGGAAGGGATGGGGGCGGGTTCACCGCGTAGAAGCGCCGTGACGAGCGGGAGATTGCAGTCCGCGTCCTGAGGCTGGGCGAAGGCCGTCCGCGCCACGGAATCACCGGGATGGAGCACGGCGATGTAGCCGCGATCCGCCCCCATGATCTCCATCGTCGACCGGAGGTAGTGCCGCAGCACCTTATCCGGGTCGCTCGCGTCTTTGAGTTGGGCGGAGGTCTTGAAGATGAAGCGATGGATGTCGAGTTCGACTTGGGTATCCATCTTGGAAAAGGGGCTGGAATCTTGCCCTACGTGCTGGCCGGGCGGACAACCACCGACTTAGGGCACCATACTAGCCCAGCGGAGGGTCGCCCGCGAGGGCTTACTTCCCGCGCTGTTTCGCTTCCGGCACCGGTGCCTCAATGACCGATACGCTCCTGTCCGGCGCCAAAGTGCCGTTCGAGGGCAAGCGCCGTAGGCTCGAACTCGGGCCAGTGTTCCCGAACGTAGTTCCAAACGGAGTGCGCCGCGTCCGCGTCGCCGGTGGCAAGCATGGCCATGCCGAGGTTGTGCAGGTACTCGGGTCTGTCGCCAAGATTGGCCGCGACGCGAAACTTCGCAAGAGCTTCATCATAGCGATGCTCTCTCATGTAGCAGAGCCCGAGCTGGTAATAGACCTCCCCCCGATCGAGGCCGCCTCGAATCGCTTCCTCGAAGTAGCGCGCGGCCTCTGCGTATCGATGGAGGTTGTAGAGCGCAGTTCCGACGGTTGCACAAAAACGCGGATTGCCCGACTCGGCTGCCATCGCACGCTGAGCATAGACCAGCGTCGAATCGGCATCCTGCCTCGAGATGTAGTACTTCACGAGTTTTTCGTTGGCGTAGGCGCGCTCGTGCGAGGACAACGCGACGGACGGGTCGATGATTATCTTGAAGCGACGAGCACCGGTGCCCTCGTCTGCGTTGACAAGAATGAAGGCGAGAAGCGGGCCGAAGGCCAGCATCGCCAGGCCGAGGCGGAGACGGTTCGAGGGAAGACTTGGGTCGGGGAGGCCGAGGAAGATCCCGAATAGGGCGGCGGGCAGCGCCGTTACGGACATGAGGTCCCAGTCCTGCGCCGGAGAGCCCGGTAACACGAGTGCCGCCGCGACGAAGATACCCGGGACCGCGGCCGCCAAGAGAAACGCGCGTTCGGGAGGCGCAGCCCAGGTACGCAAAGATCCCGCGAAGGCTCGAGACAAAATGAGAAGCGCCGGAACGGGCATCGTCAGGAAAATCAGATTGGCGAAATCGGCGAGGTGGCCGGCAAGGTTGGCAGGTTGCGGCCTTCCGAGCCCTGAACTTAACAGCGCCACGCGCAGCACCTCGAAGGGCCGGAGGATTTGAGCCCCGCGAATCTCAAGCAGCCAGGCCACGCCGGCTGCCACGAAAATCGGCAGCAGCACCAAAGCCACACGTCGCACCGCACTGGCCCGCGCGCGGAGGATGAGAAGGAGGTACGAGGGGATAAGAAACAGGACCACGAAGTGCGTCGCCACGCCGAGTGCGAGAGACAGGCCCACAAGCAGCAGGGATCCTTCGCCATGGGTGTGGCGAAGTCCCGCGAGGGTGTAGAGCAGCACGGCGACAGTGACAACCGCATAGCTCTCAAAGTAGCCGAAATAGAGCTGCGTGGTTCCAAGCGTGGCAATCAAAACGAGCCCGAGAACGCGTGTGTTCCAATCGCGCGACATGTAGCGGGATATCTGCCACGCAAGAAGCGCGGAAACGATTCCGCAGAGGACCGGGAGAATGGCGAGCCATTTCTCGAGCGGCGGGATCGCCAGAATGCGAAGCAGAAACACATATCCCCGCCACGCCAGAGCGGCCAGCGGCTCACTGAATAGGGGATACCGATCCGTGTGAATGTAATCGAGCCAAACCTGCTGATCGCCGAGGAAGTAACTCCTCACGCGTAGAAGCCACATGCCGGCGAAAAGGAGAAGAACCAGGGGAATCAAGAATCGCACGTGGCCGCCATCCGGGGCGCGTTTTGGGAGCGGCTGCTCAGCACTCACGGATGGTTTGACGGCGGCCGCAGTTAGAAGGACAACTCCGATCGCGACCATCCCCAAGGTCAGGGTACGCAAGGGAGCCGATAGATATCCCGGGGCATCGAGCCCCCAGGTGTTGGGCCGCGGGTGTTGGCTGCTCAGCGCAACCGCGAGCCCGTATGCGATCGCGCCGAGGGCAAGGACCCTCGCCACAATGGGGCTCGCGGCCAAAGTTCTCCGAGTGTCGGCAGCGGCGCGGGGTGGGGGCTTCTCGCGCTTTCGCTTTCCCATGGCGCGGATTCTAACCGAAGGGCAGCATTGCTGAAGAGACGGGTCTCCCTCTCTAGGGGTGGCGCCTTGCGAGGACCTTACCCCCGAGGGTGTCCTGCACTACCCACCCGTCCCGGCTCAACTCGGGTTCCACACGCGCCCAGTCGTGCGCTGAAACGGCACACAGGGCGCCGTCCTTCCCGATCAAGTAGCGGTCCAGATCACGCGATCGGACGACGGGGAGTGGGTGGGGCGTATAGAAGGGATGCTCCCGATCCGAGAGCACGCTCACCGGGCGGTGTGTGTAGTAGAAAACCCCCCGGACCAAGAGCGGCGACGCCAGGAGCGTTTCGGACGGGCGCAGCCCGCGAAGGATCTCCTTCGAGAGCGCACGCGCGGAGACGATCGCGTCGACGGCCGGACCAGCCCAGGCCAGGCACACGACGGGTAGAAGGAGCGCGCTGGACGCGGTCACCGCGATCCACCCAGCCCAGACGCGCCGCACCTGAAGGATGAGGGCGATCACCAGGCACGCGGCCACGAAGCCAAGCGGCCATGCGAGATCGCGATACGTCGGGATTCGTGGTGCAACGAGGAACGGCGCCACCTGCGCGGCGCCCAAGGCCCACATGGCCCACTTCTCGAAGCGTCCCACCCCTCCATCCTGAGCCAGGGTATCCAGAGCGCGCCCTATCAGCAACGCAAGCGGCACGAAGAGGAACAGCACGTAGCTGGGGAGCTTCGACTGCGCGAGTGTGAAGAACCCGAGGCAGAGCAAAATCCAGAGGACGAGAAAGCGCGGCGGGCCCTCCCACATCGCAGCCCTCCGGGCGCGGCCGAAGAGTGTGGCCAGGACGGGCGTCCATGGTACGAAGCCCGCGATCAGCACGACCGGGTAGTAGTAGAAGTGATTATTGTTGCGGTGTTCCGCATGGAAGAAGCGGTTCACGTTCTCGTGGAGGAAAAAGGCGTCGAAGTAAGTTCTTCCGAACTCCTTCGTCATAATCGCGTACCACGGAACCGCGATCGCGGCGAAGACCGCCAGTCCCACCGCAACTGGAGGGAACCGCCGCGGAAGCGGGTGCTCCCGCGCCAGCCATAGCGCTACTGCCGCGAGCGCCGGTATCAGCAGCCCCAGCGGTCCCTTGGTCAGGACCGCGAGGCCGCTCATCGCGCACGCGAACACAAACCACGCATCGCGGCGGCGTTCCGAACGGCTCGCCAGCCAGAGCGAGAACACCGCGCCGCAGACGAAGGCCGCGAACACCATGTCGGTCAAGATCATCCGAGCGGATACGAAATATTCGGTGGCGGTCGCGAGCACGATGGCGGATAGCAGTCCCGCTCTCGGATTGAAGATCCGGGTGCCGAATGCCCAGGTCATGAACACGAGCAAGGTGGCGAATAACGCGGCGGGCGTGCGTACGGCAAACTCGTTGTCTCCGAATATCAGGAAGGAGCCTATGGAGAGCCAGTAGATGAGAATCGGCTTTTCGAACTGCGGTTGGTCGAAGATCCGGGGCGTGACCCAATCATGCGCCTGGAGCATTTCACGAGATGACTGGGCGTAAAAGGGCTCGTCCGGGTCGATGAGCCCCAGGTAACCCAAGCGCCACCAGAAGGCGACGCCGCAAACCAGGAGTAGGAGGGCGAGGCGGGGCAGTCGGTTCCTGACGCTCACCGCTCGGCGTACGATCGAACGCGGTCCTCCGACTCGGACTTGGTGCGAGTCATGCGGCGCACGGGGAGCCCAAAGGACAGCCAGGGCCAACGGTCGAAGAACCAGAGTCTCCGGTCCCACCAAAGCTCCACCTTCGCCAAGCGCAGATTGGCAGGGCGGAGGCGGGGGCTGGTGATCGTTACCTCCACGTGGCTCCTGTTCTTGCGCGTCGTCACCTCACCGATAGGGTCGCCGCCATTCGAGTGGAACAGTCGAGGGCGACCGTCACGATACGGAATTCTAAGGGACATGGAGTTCACTTCGCCATCGCCCTGCGAGATCAAGAACAGAGTAGCCCGGTCGACGGCCAGACGAAATGAGTCTCGCACCGCGAACGACCACTCCTCGCAATTCGCTCCCAGCAAGCGCAACGGGTGTGTCGCATTGGCTGCCATCGCGGCGGGCTGGCCCAGCTCGAATCGCTCGGGCTCCTCCAAAAATCGGAGAAGAAAGCGCCGCCGAAGCTTGAGCTGCGAGACGTGGCGAAGGATGGCCTGCTCCTTCGCGTCACGTTCGGGACGCGAGAGCGCCAGCAAACGTCCCCTTCGTTCGTACCCTCGGGGCGCATGAACGGTATACGTGAAGACTTGGGGCTGGGCGTCGCACTCCAGTCGAGCCAGGGCTAACTGAGATATGACGGAGGTGGCGCTGTGATCGGGATGTCGGTCTTCGAGGGACGGCACGAAAAGCGCGGTCGGCTTCCAGGATGCGATTTCCTCTGCGAGCCGTCGCGCCGGCTCGTCCACCCCCTCGACCAGCAGGTTCGTGAGGCGTTGGTCGGCAAATTGCAGGAATCCTACGGCGTCGGGAGGGATTCCCAGACACGCGAGGGCGTCCAGGGCCTCGCGCCGACGGCGCGCACCCCAGCGGCGTCGATCGTCCGAAGTGATGCGCCAGTTTGCCTCGGTGGCGCGCTGGGCCCATGGATTGTCCTCCCCATCCGTCATGTACAGAACACGCACCGGGGCATGAACGGATGCGGCCAGGAAGAGAACGCCCCCGGTGGCGATGGACTCATCATCCGGGTGAGGAGCGATCACCATGATCCGCTCGTTGCCTGCCAGGCGCTCGCGAATATCGATCATCTCTTCATCCCGCACGCGTCATCGAAGGGCACCGGTTCCCGACATCGGACGGTGAGGTTAGGCAGAGAGGCTTAACCGTTCCTAAACCGACGCGGTCGAGCGACGACGAGACGGCCGGTTGCCCCGACCGCATCTCCCTCCCCGAGTCGCACAAAGAGCGCGAGCCCTCGCGCAGCGTGCGAAGGCTCGCTTTTGCAGGGTTGCCTCCATCCGGCCTTCGGAGGCGCCGTGGCGCCACGAGTTTTGTGCTCTGGGGCGGTTGGTATGCGATAATCGGGCGCTTTCCCGAGCATGCGGCCACAATGCGGCTCTCCTACGCACAGGCAAGAAGGGAGTGGGTATGACTTCCCCGGAAAAAGTGGCGCACGCGCAATTCACGGCATCGATCCCTGCAAACTACGACCGCTATCTCGGCCCGGTGATCTTCGATCCGTACGCGCGCGACCTGGCGCAGCGCATCAGACGGTCCGCCCCGGGACGAATCCTCGAGACCGCCTGCGGCTCGGGCATCGCGACCCGAAGGCTGCTCGAGACACTCCAACCCGATGCCGGTCTGATCGCCACCGACCTCAATCCCGCCATGCTCGATCAGGCGCGTATCGCTATCGGCGATGACCCGCGCGTTAGCTGGGAAGTCGCCGACATGTGCAACCTCAATTTCGAGTCGGCATCATTCGATGCGGTCGTGTGCCAGTTCGGAATCATGTTCGCGCCCGACAAGGCGGCGGCGCTCCGAGAGGCCCACCGAGTGCTCAGACTGGGCGGCCAATTCCTCTTCAACGTGTGGGACACCATCGACAAGAACCGGTTCGCATCGATCGCCCATGAGACGATTACGCGGCTTTTCCCGGCCGATCCGCCGACCTTCTATGAGACCCCATTCGGGTTTCATGACCGACAGCTGATCCGGACGATGCTCGAATCCGCAGGTTTCTCGCACATCAATGACGTAGTCGTCTCGACGAGAAGCCAGTCACCAAGCGCGGAAGAATTCGCCCGCGGCCTGGTGGAAGGAAATCCGGTTGTCAACGAGATCCAGGCGAGGGGCGGGGCGAGCGTTGATGAAGTCGTGAAGCAGCTGGCCGCGAGCATCACCAAGAAGCTCGGAGGCCGGCCGGTCCCGGTTCACCTCCAGGCAATCGTGTTCGAGGCGCAGAGTGTGGATCCTACAAGGTGATCAGGCGCTTCGAGACCGTGGTCAAAGGTCCTCGCAACCGACGAATTGGCCTTGACTTGGAGGCCTCGTTGGGCTAGAATCCGGCCGATTTGCGGGGCACCTCGGGGGGTCGAACCGCGACTCACCTCTCGAGTGTTTCCGCCACCAGGACAGAGGGAGGTGCAGCATGCCGGTGCCCCGGAATCGTCCGACCCGCCTAGTCTCCACATTTCTCGCAGCATTCTTCTTCCTACTCAGCGTTCCGGCCGGGACAGGTTTCGCCGGCACGGGCATGACTCAACTGCTCGTGAAGAGCAAGGTGGCCCTGACGCCCGACGTCGTCGCGGCCATCGCCGAGCAATGCGTCAAGGTCTCGTTTGTGTGGCCGGAGATTCGCGCCATGGCGGTCGTCGCCTCGCCGTCGAAGGTATCTGCGCTGGCGGCGAATCCACTGGTAGAGTTGGTGGAGCCCGACCTCCAAGCTGGAGTCACGGGGGACCCGCCCAGCGCCCCCGGACAACCGTCGCCGACCATGACCACGGTTCCGCTCTCGTCCCCGATTCTCACGTGGAATCAGGACATGGCCAATACGCCAGGCTCGGCAGAGACCGGCGCCGGCGTCACCGTTGCCGTTGTGGATGCGGGCCTACCTCAAAACTGGGAGGAGTTCCTTCCGGCAAACAGCGTCGACGTCGAACATGCAGCCGGGTTCGGTGCGGAGGGGTATGGGGATTTCCACGCCAATTTACAGGCGATCCGTGGAGTGGGTGGGCAGATCGGCCTCTTTCCGCACGGTCTCGCGGTGAGCAGCGTCATTGTCGGCTTTCCCGACGATTTCGGGTTCGTGTCCGGGGCGGCTCCCGGTGCGCGCATTCTGCCGATTCGCGTCCTCAACCAGTTCAACTTCGGCTGGTTCTCCTGGTTCACGGCCGGGATCATTCACGTCGCGAATCTGAAGGCCAGCGGGGCCATCCCGGGTCCGATGGTGATCAACTTCAGCATCCAGGCCGTTGGTTCTTCCCAAGTCCTGGCCTCGGCGATTGATTATGCGATCTCCCACGGGGTGCTCTTCGTGACCATCGCCGGAAACTTCAACCCCTTCAACACCGTGTCCTTCCCAGGACGACTGCCCCAATGCATTACTGCGGGGGCCGTCGGCTGGAAGAGTGAGGGTCTTCCCCCGGACCCCTGGTTCTTCGGCGATGTTCCCGAGAATGATCCGACCCAGGCATATGTAGCGTTTTTCTCCGGCCGTGAACCTGGATCCGTTCCTGCGGGCAGCATGATTGACGTCGTCGCCCCCGGCTCATACGTTTTCGGGGAATGGCTCTTCGGCCCCGGCTTCTCGGAGGGGAGAGAGGTCGCATTCGACGCCGTGGACAATTTCATTTTTGGCACCTCGTTCGCTGCGCCGCATGTTGCGGGCATCGTGGCCCGAATGCTCGAGAAGAACCCTGGGCTTACCCAATCGGAGGCCGAGGCCGCTCTGAGGAGCACCGCGCTTCCGATGCCAAACTCGGCCACCTCCTTCTTCACTCCATTGGGTGAGTTCGTCCTGCCGTGGGACGAGCGTGCCACGGGGGCCGGCCTGGTTCAGGGCATGGAAGCGGTAGCCGCAACGCCGTCCGCGTTGATGTATGGCTCGGGGAACCGCACGGGTTCGAATGGCGGTATGGCCTCCTCGGCGGCCGGTGCGCCTTCGGTGCGTGTGCTCACGCGAACGGGAAGCTTCCCGGTGGAGTTCGCCCTCGGAGGATTCCGCGACCGTCCGTGTGCGATGGCGCTCTACGACGTGCAGGGCCGCCTGATCCGGCGCTGGACCTCTGCCTCCGCACGTACGGTGTGGGATGGATCTCGGGGCGACGGATTACCCGCGGCCTCGGGCGTGTACTTCGTTCACGCCCAGGCAGAGGGCCTTCGAGGGAGCGCCAAATTCGTAGTAGCGCGCTGACCGCCGGGTGAGCGGCGGCCCGAGGGCGGGCGGTCTCTACGTTGCACTCTTGCGCGGCATCAACGTAGCCGGCAAGAACCGGCTGTCCATGAAGGATCTCGTCGCGATGTTCGCCGAGGCGGGGTGCGGCGAGGTCCTGACGTACATCCAGAGCGGCAACGTCGTGTTCCGCGCGACCGAGGCGCGCGCCTCTCGCGTTCCAGGCGTGATCGCGGCGACGATTTCCGACCGCCTCGGCTTCCGGGTGCCGGTAATCATGCGCACGGCCGGAGAGCTCCGCGCCATAGCTCGGGGTAATCCGTTCTTGCGAGCGGGCGCCGATGCTGAAGCGCTGCACGTCATGTTCCTCGCGGATCGACCACCTTCAGGCAAGATCGCGGCCCTTGATCCCAAGCGCTCGCCGCCCGACGAGTTCGAGGTGCGGGGTCGCGAGGTCTACCTCCGCTGCCCGAACGGCGTTGGGCGCAGCAAGCTCACGAACGAGTACTTCGACACGAAGCTTTCGACGACGAGCACCATGCGCAACTGGAGGACGGTGCTGAGGCTCGTCGAGATGGCTGGAGGGCCATGACATAGGAACGTTGCTTCGAGAACGCGCGGGGCGTACCCTGTTCCGCGGAGGGATTAGAGCCATCCGGCGCCCCAAATCCCTCTCTGCCGGGGTGTAGGTACTGGGAACATGACTCCTGCGTATGAGCCCCGAACCGCCCGCACACTCCACGCAAGGATGCATCGCCGTAGTAGCCTCGTAATGTCTTTGCTCGGCCTCGCCGCGTGTACGCTCCTACCCACCTCTTCGCTTGCCATCGCGGGTGGCACGGAACTATCGGCTGTGGAGCTCGCCGCATCTTCCGCGCTCAGAGCCGCGGCCGTGAGCGGCGTCGCGCCCGTGCTCGTGCCCCCATCGGCGATGCGGGTCAATCCCAGGGAGACCGCGGACCAGGCCCTTCACGCCACCGACTCGGACGGTGATCCCCTGACTTTCTCGAAGGCCTTCGGTCCATCGTACATGACGGTCACAACCACAGACCCCGGATCCGGGTCTGCGACCGGCAATATCCACCTGGCCCCGCCCGCTCTCACGGAGGTTGGCCCGACCTCCGGAGGCGTCGCTGTAGGGGACGGTGTCTTTCTCGACCAGCAATCATTCCTCATCGTGATTTCTACTACCCCTCCCGTGCTGGAACCGCCCGGCGACATGTTCGTGACCGAGGGGGGATCCGCCGACCAGACGCTGATGGCGACGGACGCCGATGGGGATCCCCTGACCTTCCGGTTGGTTTCAGGACCCGCCTACGCGACCGTCACGACCATGGATCCTGGAGCCGGTGTCGCGTCCGGGACTGTGCATCTCGCACCTATCGAAGGGGACGCAGGTACAGGTATCGCCGATGTCGGGGCGAGTGATGGAATCGCCGAAGACGTGAAGCGTTTCGAGATCACGGTGGCGCGTTTGAATCACAAGCCGGCGCTCGACTCGCTCCTTCCCATGGTGGTCGCTCCTCTAACCGAGGAGTTTCAGTCGCTTCATGCCTCCGATCCCGACCTGGATCCGCTCACCTTCTACCTGGCCGGCGGCCCCAGATACGTGACGGTCTCGACCACGAGCTCCGCTGGCGGCAGCGCGACCGGGGTCATCCGCCTCGCCCCAACTTTCGAGGACATTGGCCCGGGTGTGGCGGAGGTGGGTGTCACCGATGGAGGCCTTACCGACACGCGGCAATTCTCGATCCAAGTCGTGCCGGGCTCGTCTGGAGGGACGTGCGCCCCGGCCGGCGTGATGCAGGAGCCGCCCTTGCGTCGTGTTCCCGAGCCCCGGTTCACCTCGGGGTTCCGTGCCTTCGACGCCTCCCTCGCGCCCCAATCCTTCGAGCTGGACGACATCGATGGAGACGGCGTCGAAGATGTGGTGTCGGCGTCGAATGATTGCGGCGTCGTGATCCTCTTCGGCTTGCCCGACGGAACGTTTGGCCGATCCGTCCGGTACGACACGGGTGGCACCGGCGCGCGGGCCGTGGCCGTCGCAGATTTCGATGGAGACGGGATCAAAGATCTCGCCGTTCCGAACCAGTGGCAGAACACCTTCGCGGTCCTGTTTGGAGAGGGCGGGGGCGCGTTCAGGAGCCCCGTGCTCTATAGCACGGGGACGAGACCCGTCCACATCGCGGCTGGCGATCTGAACCGGGACGGACGGCCCGACCTCGTCGCAACGGACGAGTTGAGCAACAACGTGAGCATATTCCTGAACGGAGGTAGCGGGGTATTCGTCCCCAGCCGATTCGAGGCGGTCGGATCGAGGCCATGCTACACGGCGATTGTGGATCTCGACCGCGACGGAGCGCTCGATGTCGCGACCGTCAACGAGTACTCGAACTCGGTCTCCGTGCTCCTGGGGAATGGAGACGGCACGTTCCGACCCCAGACCCAGTATGCAACGGGCGCAGATCCTCGATCCGTCGAGGTCGGCGACCTCAACGGAGACGGGGTGCTGGATCTCGCGGTGCCCAACTTCGGCGGCACCGTAAGTACCTTGCTTGGCAACGGGGATGGCACATTCGCTCCCCGGCGCGACGCGGAAGCCGGGGACTTCCCGTGGTCCGTGGCCCTCGGCGACGTGAATTCCGACGGCATCCTCGACGGCGTCGTGGCGAACGTGGGATCCTCGACTTGCACCGTGCTTCTCGGCCGCGGCGACGGGACGTTTACGCGCTACGCCGATTTTCCTGGCGGATGGCTTGCCCGCTACGCGGACCTTGCCGACGTAAACCGGGACGGGAGGCTCGACCTTCTCCTCGTGAGCGAGGGCGGGAACACGCTCACCGTGCATCCGGGGAAGGGTGACGGGACGTTCGGAGACCATCGCGCCGCCGCAGTGGGATCGCATCCCCTGGGCCTGGTACTCGGGGACTGGAACCGCGACGGGCGGCTCGACTTGGTCACGACTAGCATCGACACGCCGGATCTCACCTTCCGAATGGGTCGCGGGGACGGCGGACTGGACCCCGCGACAAGTCTCTCTGTCGGGGGAGAGACGTCCGAGATCCACGCAGCCGACTTCAACGGGGACGGCATTGCGGATCTCGCGGCGCTCTTCCTGCAGGGGAACGGGATCGTGACGCTGCGTGGTATTGGGGACGGGTCATTCGGACCGGCGGCGGTCGTGCCCGTCGAGGGTCAACCCGGGAACTTCAACGTCGGTGACGTGACGGGAGACGGTATCCCCGATCTGGTCGTGGTGGATCGCGCGGGGGGGAGGCTCGCGATTCTCGCGGGCCGCGGGGACGGCTCGTTCGCCGCACCGGCTCCGGTGGGCGTCGGGGCACACCCTTCGACCGTCGCTCTCGGCGATCTCGATGGCGATGGCTTGCTCGACGCCGTGACCGGTAATAGCGTCGAAAGCAGCGTTTCGATCCTCCGTGGTCAGGGTGGGTCGCTCGAGTTGATCGCCGTTCTTCCCACCGGCGGCTTTGCGAACGGCGTGGCACTGGGGGACCTCGATCGCGACGGGCGTCTCGACCTTGTCGTGATCGGGAACGACAGCCTCCTCTTCCTCCGCGGCCGGGGAGATGGGACGTTCGAGGCGGCGAGGGTCGCGCCGACCCTGGGGCGCGGCGGTGGGATCGTAATCGGGGACTTGAACGGTGATTCCATCCCCGACGTCGCCACCGTCGGTAGCAACTTTGTGTCGGTGTTCCCAGGCGCGGGCGACGGAACTTTTGACCCGTACATCGCATTCGGGACCGGTGTCGGGCCGGCGGGCTTGGCGCTCGGGGACCTGAACGGGGACGGACGGCCGGACTTGATCACGGCCGACCACACCGACAACGCGGTGGGCCTCCTTCTCAATGAGGGCAATCGGGCCCCCGCCGCCCACGCGGGCGGCCCGTACGTGGGGACGGCGCGAATCCCAGTCGAGTTCGATGGTTCCCGCTCCGCCGATCCCGACGGAGATCCGCTCCGGTATGCATGGGACTTCGGGGATGGCCGGACCGGCGTGGGTGTCACGCCCTTACACACCTACGACGCATCGGGCGACTATCGCGTGGCCCTCACCGTGAGCGACGGCACGCTCGCGGGCGTCGACTCGACAATGGCGCGGATCGTCGCGGTACTTGAAGCGCGGGCGTTTCCGGCGCCCGAGAACAGCACGGTACGTCTCTTCGCGAGCCGGCCCTCCATCTGCATCCAGCTCGAGCCTGTAGGCGGAGACTTTGCGCTCCCCCGACGTGAACCTCACGACGGTCCGCCTGCGTTCCGCGGGCACCGGCGCGATTAGTGAGATCGCAGCTCTCCCCGGGAAGCTCGGGATCGCCATGGACCGGGATCGCAACGGCGTCCCGGAGCTAAGCGTATGCTTCGCGTCCGAGGACGTCCGGGCGCTTTTTCAATCCGTCACGGGGCGGGTCCAGGTCAACGTCACGCTCGACGGCGCGCTCCAGTCCGGAGCGCGGTTCGTCGCTGTGTTCTCGCTCGAGGTCCAGGGAGTGGGTCCGTACCCCGCGGTCGCCGTCGCGCCTAATCCGCTCAATCCTTCTGCGAAGATCTCCGTGCTCACGTCACGGCCAGGCAGAATGGCGGTGCGGCTGTTCGACGCCCAAGGGCGACTCGTTCGCGTGGTCCTCGATGAGCCCATGGCCGCCCCGGGTGTTCACGAGGCGCGCATTGGAGAAGGGCCGATGGGGGGAACGCCACTGCCGTCGGGAATCTACTTCTACCGCATCGAGACGGCGGACGGAGACGCGACCGGGCGGGTCGCGATCTTGAAGTGATGCCGGCGAGTTCGCATCAGGTCGCGCTAGCGATGCCGCGCGGTCACCCCACCTGCTTCAGCAGTTCCTCGTTGGTCGGCCACTGCTCCAGCGCCTTCCGCAACTCGACGATGGCCTGCTTGGGTGGCAGGCCCAGTGCGTGTCGGCGGAGCCGGTTGATCGCGTCGATCTCTTCCTTGGAGTAGAGAAGCTCGTCCCGCCGGGTCCCGCTCTTGGCGATGTTGATGGCGGGGAAGACCCGCTGATCCGCGAGGGCGCGGTCAAGAACGATCTCGCTGTTTCCCGTTCCCTTGAACTCCTCGAAAATCATGTCGTCCATTCGCGAGCCGGTTTCGATCAAGGCGGTCGCGAGGACCGTGATCGATCCGCCGTTCTCCACGTTCCGCGCCATTCCGAAGAACTTTCGCGGGATCTCGAGCGCGCGAGAGTCCAGTCCGCCGCTCATGGTGCGGCCCGAGTCGGAGCCGTACGAATTGAATGCGCGCCCCATGCGCGTGAGGCTGTCCACCAGGACCACGACGTGGCGCCCGCACGTCAGCTCGCACCGCACCTTGGCCATGCACATGGTCGCGAGTTGGACGTGATCCTCCAACGATTGATCACTGCTGCTCGCGAGCACTTCGGCCGAAACCTTGCGCCGGAAGTGGGTCACTTCCTCCGGCCGCTCATCGACGAGCATGACGACCACGCTGGTGTCGGGAGCGTCGGCGAGAATCGCCACCGCGAAGTCCTCGAGCAATTGGGTCTTTCCGGCCTTGGGGGGCGAGACGATGAGCCCGCGCGTGCCTCGCCCGACGGGCGCGAAGAGGTCGACGATGCGCATCGATGCGTTCCCCCCGGTTCCCAGGTGAAAGCGCCGGTCGGGATTCGTGGCCGTCAGCTTGTCGAACGGCGAACGCTCGCGAAATGTCTCAGGTGCCATGCCACATACCAATTCGACGTCGTCCAGCCGCAGGCCCTGCCGCTCCGGTTTGGCTGTGCCGGAAACGAGGGCGCCCGAGATCAGCTGGAAGCGGTTGATCAGGGCCGCGGGGACGAAAACGTCCTGCCGGGTTGGCGCGAAGGAGCGAGCGGGGTCGCGGAGAAAGCCGCCGCCACGCTCGAGGACTTCGAGGACTCCGGAAACGGTCATGGGGGGCCCACCAGCCGCCGGGGCACCTACTACTCCTTCTCCGGCGCGATGAACTCCGCGAGTTTTTCGATGACGCTGCCGTCCACGTGTCCCGGCTTGTCGTATTCGGAAGGCCCGGGCTTTCCGCTACCCGCGATGAAGAGATGGTTCAGACCAGTCAGGGTCACAGTATCCACGTTCGGCACGCCGGCCAAGCCCTTCCGCCAGGCCGCCACGTCCTCTTCCATGATCTGATAGTCGCGATCCCCTCGGAGCACGAGCACGGGCACCCCAAGCTTCTTGGCCATTCCGATACCGTTGTGGGCCGCCAGGTCCTTCCAGTAGCTCTGCGGGGCTCCGAGAAGCCGCTCCGAGCCGAGGGTGCCGGCCTTCAGTCGAGCCACCTTCTGCTCCATCGCAGCGATCTCCTTGGGAGACGCCCCGAGATAGCGCATCTGGGATAGAACGATGTCCCAGGGCGGTCGACCCGGAGGTGCCAGAAGCGCGATCCCCGCCACGGGCGCTGATCGAATCCCGATCTCGGGCGCCAGAAGGGCCCCCATGCTGTGGCCGATCACGAAAATGTGCCGGGCATCGATCTCCGGGCGGGCTCGCAGCGCGGTGACCGCGGCGACCGCATCCACCATCACTTCATCATCCACGGAAATGCTGTCGCCGAGCTTGGCGCGGTACACGAAGGTTCGCTTGTCGTACCGAAGCACTTCGATGCCTCGAGACGCGAGTCCTTCGGCCAGATCCTTGAACACCTTGTTCGCGCCGATCGTCTCGTCTCTATCGTGTGGGCCCGACCCATGTACGAGCACGACGCCGGGAAAAGGGCCGGGGCCCACGGGGACCGTGAGCGTTCCGCCCAGGACGAAAGGCGCCGTGCCTATGGATATCTCCGTAGAGCGAAAATCGGAAGGGTGAACGTAGTGCGTCGGCGGGGGCTTCGCGAACGAGGGCACGGGGCTGATGAAAAATCCAGCCACCTTCTGATTCCCGGGATGGACCGATACGATCGCCTGGAGCCCGCCGTGGTCGAACTTGAGCAGCGCGATGCGGACGTCGAGCCCCTGAGCCTGGGTGCGCTGCGTGATGGTCCATGAGACCAGCGGCCCGTACGTGCCCACCTGGGCCGACCATACCGCCTTGAGCTTTTCTTCGGACAAGGCGGTTCTCATGGCCGGATCGAACATCTTGAACGCCGCCGAGTAGTTCTGCGCCTTCATCGCGGAGAGAAGCGCTTGCGCGGTCTGATCGCTCGCGTTGGCGGCCGGGGCCGGCGTGTCCGCCGCGGGCGCCGATGAGCCCGCGAGAAGAAACGCGCAGAAAACGAGAAGAGCCGCCGGGGCTCGATTTGTGGGAGACATGTCAGTTCCTCCTACAGAGGCGACAAGCGATGCGTCTCGACCTTCCGTCAGTACGCCAGGAGCTTCATGGTGAGTCCTACCGCTCCGTACGTACCGTTGTCGACAGAGCCGAGCACACCACCGACCAGCTCGAATCCGAAGCCTCGTTTGGCCTCGTACCCGATCCCGAGGAACGCGGCCGGCCCGGCTACTCCGCCCCCTCTTCCTCCCTCAATCGCCACGTCGCCGGCCGCCGCGATACCGAGGCTGCCCATTTCGTAGATCGACGGGGACTTGTCACGATGGAAATGGGTCGCCGCGACACTCGGGAAGACGGCCGTGTAGAGAATCCCCTTGGTGGACCCCCAGATCTGTCGCCCGCTGTAATGGATGAGCCATTGTTTCGAGACGCCGTGGCCGATGACAAGCTCGGTCAGCACGCCCTTCCCGCTCGCGTCGTTATATGCGTTCTGGGTGATCTCAAAAAGTCCGCCGTATCCTCCGCCAAAACCCAGGATGAAACCCTCTCGGTTCCCGTCGAACCCGAGCGCATCGGAAAACGGGGCGGAGAGAACGACGGCCGCGAGGAGAACAGCGATTCCGTTCCGACGCATGGCAAGCCCCCCGACTGGCCCCGTCGCGGTCTTGCCCCGGGGATACCCCAGGCGGCGGGACGACCGTGCGGCGCCTCCCGCCGCGGAGAAACGGTGCGGAGAGCCCGCACGCGTCCCGGGAGTCTACTCCGAGGCCAGCGCTACAGGAATTGCATCTTGCAACGCCGGCAACCCCCTCGCGCGAATCTATCCGTAAGGGTCCCCCTCGATTTGCCGATCCATCCAGCTACGCCATGTTACGCCCCGGATGCTAACGTCCACGGAGGCACTTTGGATTCCGTCCAACCTATTGGGACCGCGAGACACGCTCGGCCGCGCCCGATTCATCGCCTCGCTCAGGGCCTCGTCATCGCCATGCTCATGCTCGCGCCGCTCCAAACCGCCGCGCAGACGGAGCAAGGCGTAGAACCACCCAAGAGGCTCAAACAACTGAGCCTCGAGGAGCTTTTCGACCTGGAGGTCACCTCAGTCTCGAAGAAGCCGGAGCCGGTCTCCAAGACCGCGGCTGCAGTCCACGTGGTCACCGCCGACGATCTGCATCGGATGGGTGTGCTCAGCATTCCCGAAGCACTGCGATACATCCCAGGTGTCCAGGTGGCCCGTGTCGACTCGCGCAGCTACGCAATCACCGCGCGCGGCTTCAATGGCACGGTTGCGAACAAGCTACTCGTGCTCATGGATGGGCGCAGCGTGTACACGCCACTCTATTCGGGAGTCTTCTGGGATGTCCAGGACGCGTTCTTGGAGGACCTCGAGCAGATCGAGGTCATACGGGGTCCGGGCGCCACAGTATGGGGAGCGAACGCAGTCAACGGAGTCGTGAACATTATTTCGAAGAGCGCGGCCAACACGCAGGGATTCTTGGTAACCGGTGGGGGCGGCAAGGTGGAGCGCGGATTCGGAGGCGTCCGTTACGGCGGCACCTTCGGACCGCGTGCCTTCTTCCGCGTTTATGCAAAGGACTATGACCGCGGGCCATCGCTGCATCCCAACGGTCAGGAGGCAGGCGACGCCTCCCGGATGTGGCAGGGAGGGTTTCGTGGTGATTGGACGCCGACGACCGCCGTCGGCATCACGGTTCAAGGGGATCTCTACGGAAGCTCCATCGATCGGAGCAACTCGGATCCGACGGAGCTATCAGGCGGAAATGCTCTGGCGCGTTGGACGAGGCGGTTCTCGGAGCATTCCAACCTCCAGGCGCAAGTCTACTATGATCGCACCAAGCGTGACCTTCCCTCCACGTTCGGTGAGACGATCGATGCCTACGATTTGACCCTGAACCACCGATTCGCCCCGGCCGCGCGGCACGACG
>DASXTQ010000001.1:0-4868 GCA_036505295.1 Candidatus Eiseniibacteriota bacterium | reverse complement strand
GTTAGACGGTGGCACAGGACTTGATGAGAAGCCGGTGGGAGTCTCACGTCCGGCCACCCCGAGGAAGGGAGAGGTAATGAAAACGATCCGGATAACCAGGGCGCCCCTGCTACGCACGCTTTCGGTAGCCGCCGCGTTCATCGCCGTGGGGTGCTCGCAAGACGCGAGCGTTCCCGGCTCCGCCACGCTCGCTCCGAAGCACGGCGGGGCGGCCCAGAGCCTCGCGGCCGGGGGCCGCGATGGGACCGGAGCGAACGCGTCGCGGTTGGTGTCCACGCAGAGCGGTGATACGCCCGCGGGGGTGCTGGCGGTCTCGCTGGGAACCGAGACCCTCAACCTATGGCCCTACACCGCGGAATCCATGGACGGGAATCCATCCGATCCCGTCAACCTCATCTTCGCGGGCAATGCGGATCCGGTCCGGATTCGCGCGGCGCTCCTGAATCTGGACGGCGACCGTACCGCCTTCGGATTTCCACCAGCCTATCCCTTCAACGCGAAATGGTCCGATGGGATCGGCGGGGTGCACACGAACTACAGCGCTGGGGAGGGATGGCAAGCGAGCGTGATCCAGCTTCAGCTTGGAACCTACTCCCCCGTGCGCGTGCACCTGCGGCTTTTCCGGACCGGCGTGGCGTTCAGGAACGGCGGGACCTGGACTGTCGGCGGGGCGCACTTCGAGGTCTTGATCCCGGGCACGGCGGACCATCAAGTCTTGAGCTGGGAGCTGGCGCAGCAGCTCGTCGTCGCGGACCTGATCCGGAGCGGGCTCCTGGACCCGGCGACCCCATATGAGATGACCGGGGTGATCAATGAGGCGCCTTCGTTCCGGACCATTCCCGAGGTGATCTACAACGGTCTCCCCGAGGAGCTGAAGGTCGCGATCGGAGGCCCGGCCGGGACCGTGTCTGCGCCCGTCCCGATCGCGAGCGACGGCCGCGCGACCATTCTCCACATGACCGGCGAACCGGCGCCTCAGACCGGGGACTTTAGCGAAAGTTTCACGCTCAACTATAACCAGGTGATTCCGAAGCCGATCTGCTCCGGCGGCCCGCTGGATTGGGTCCAGGTTTCGGGTCCGGTCCAGCTAAGCAGCGTGGAGGCGGTGGACGCGAGCGGGCGCTACCAGTACCACACGCAGATCGCGGGGCAGCTCACGATCACACCCGTCGACGTCACGGTGAACCCGCCCGCGCCGGCCGGGCCGTCGTACCAGGCCGAAATCGGAGACGTGCAGCACGGAACGATCGATTCCCAGGCGAGCTGGGATCTTTCGGAATCAAAACGAATCGCGCCGCAGCAGGGTGGGACGGAATTCCTGATGACGCGGCTCCGCGTCGATTCGAATGGACCCGATTCGTACCGCGCGCAAACGCGGTGTCTGTGATGGCCGGGCTCGGGCTAAAGCCCGTACTCCTTGATCATGCGATTGAGGAACGTGCGCTGAAGCCCGAGCCGCTCCGCCGCGATCCGCTGGTTGCCTCCCGCCCGGGCCAAAGCATTCGCGATGTACCGTTTCTTGAAAGCATGCATCGCTTCCTTGATCGGAAGATCCTCGGGCTCGTGCTCCGAATGTTGATCCGAGGCCAGCACCTCGGGAGGAAGAAGGTCTGAAGTAAGCGTGTCGGTACGGGCCAGCACGGCCATCCGCTCGATCGCGTTCTTGAGCTGGCGGACGTTTCCCGGCCAGGGGTAGCGGCGCAGGATCTCCGTCGTCCGCGCGGCGAGCTTGAGCTTGCCGCGACCCAGCTCCGACGCAAACCGTGCGAGGAACGTCTCGGCGAGGAGGGGGATGTCGGCGTCGCGCTCGCGCAGGGGCGGCACGCGCAGCCCGATCACGTTGAGCCGGAAGTAGAGATCCTCCCGGAACTTTGCCTCCTTCACGGCGGATTCCAGATTCCGGTTGGTTGCGGCGATCACCCGGCAGTCCACGTGGATAGTGCGCGTGCCGCCCACGCGCTCGAACTCGCCCGCTTCGAGGAAATGCAGGAGCTTCGCCTGAAGCCGAGGCGTGATGTCACCGACCTCATCCAGGAAGGCCGTGCCCCCGGCGGCGGCTTCGAGCCTTCCCTCCTTCCGCGCGATGGCGCCGGTGAAGGCGCCGCGCTCGTGCCCGAACAGGGTCGACTCGATGAGCTCGTCCGAGAGCGCGACGCAGTTCACATAGACGAAGGGACCCTTTTGGCGGGGACTCCGCTGATGGATGTACTCGGCGAGCATCTGCTTCCCGCTCCCGCTCTCCCCCGTGAGCAGGATGGTCGCGTTTCCCTGCGCCGCGCGCGAGGCCACCTCCAGAAGCTCCGTCATCGGCGGCGCCGTTCCGAGCACGATCCCGTTGGCCGCCCCGATCTGGTCCGCGAGCGCCTGGTTCACTCGGACGAGCTGCCTCTTGGAGAGGAGGCGATTTACCGCGGCTTCCAGAAGGCCGAAATCAGCGGGCTTCTGGAGGAAATCGGCCGCGCCCATCCGGATCGCTTCGACGGCCGCATCGACCGAGCCGTGGGCGGTGAGAACGATGACGTCCGCCCCGTACCCTGCCTCGCTCCAGGAGCGAAGCACCTCCATCCCCCCGCGACCGGGCATCGCCAAGTCGAGAAAGACCACATCGTACTCCTTGCGCGACGCGATCTCGAGCGCCTCGTCCCCGTCGCGGGCTTCATCGGCCATGTGTCCCCAGTGCCGGATCCGCTCGACGAGCGCCCGCCGGATCGAATCGTCGTCGTCAACAACGAGCACGTTGGCCTTCATGACCCCTCGCTTACGATCCTTGCCATTCGGGGAGAAGGCATACGAACCGCGCGCCGCCTTCCGGGTGATTGCCCGCGCTGATGCTTCCTCGCATCAGCGTGAGATACGACCTCGCGACGTAGAGCCCGAGCCCGAATCCCCGCTGGCGGGAGTAGGGGCTGGGCCGGCCCTGCTCGAAGCGCTCGAAAATCCGCTCGCACTCGTGCGGCGAGAGCCCCGGGCCGTGGTCGCGCACGATCAGCATCTGACCGTCCCCGCCACGATCGAGCGTGATCTCGACCGCGGCCCCGTTCGGCGAATAACGCGCGGCGTTCTCGAGCAGGTTGGTCACGACCTCCGACAGCTGATCCCGGTTGCCGCAGACGGACCGGAGCCCCGGGGCGACGCTCAATTCAAACTGAACGTTCCGTTCCCCCGTGGCGGAGCGAAGCGCGCCCACAGCCTCCTGGACGAGGGGCACCAGGTCGACCGGCCCAAGATCCGCACGGGCGCCCGGATGCTCGAGACGGCTCAGCTCGAGGAGGTTGTTCACCAGTCTCCCGAGCTGGTTGGCCGCGGCGTCCACCGCCTGGAGGTGAGGCACGTGCTCGGGATCGGGCCTTCCACCGACCCCGTCGAGCAGGTTCTGCACGGTCCAGCGGATCGAGGTGAGCGGCGTGCGGAGATCGTGCGCGACGCGAGAGAAGAAATCGCTCTTCATCCGCTCCAGCTCCTGGGCCCGCTCCCGCTCGAGCGTTTCCGCGGTCGCGATCTGCACCAGCTCGACGCGCTCCAACGCGGCTGCAGCTTCGGCCCTCACCGCGTAGAGAAGCTTCAAGTCCTCTTCGATGAACCGCCGCTCCGACGTCTTTTCCCCCACGAGAATCATCCCGCGGTTCTTTCCGTCCGCGGCGAGCGGCAGGGCGAGCCTCACGCCCGCGTCCGCGAAGACCTCGGGGAATTCCAGCGCCTCGAGATCGGGGCGGCTCGTGCTGTTCGGGGACGCGAGCAACCGCCGTGGATTCGCGGGGGATCCCGACGCCGTGAGCGCCTCCTCGGCCGCGAGCACCTCCTCGGCTGAGGGCTCCATGTCCCCCGCGGCCTCGAGTGCCTCTCCCCTTCGCGCCAGAACGGCGGCGCGCTGGAGCCTGAGCTCGCCCTTGATGAAACGTTGGGTCAAGTCCGCGATCTCCTCCTGGCTGGAGGCGCCGCGCACCGCCTCCTGGAACGCGACCAGCGCCTGGGCGTAGTTGTATTGGATCTTGAAGAAGATCCGGTCGACCCACATGCCGATCCAGCGCCTCGTCGGCGTGTAGAGGATCACCGGAATCGCCACGGCGAAGATCTGAATGGCACCGGCGTAGCGCGGGAATCGCGCCATGAGCACCTGGCCCGCGAGCACCCCGAAGAGGAGGTAGATGCTCGCCAGGACCCCGGCCAGGATCCCGTAGATCAGGCTTCGCCGGATGATGATGTCGATGTCGAGAAACCGGTAGCGCACGACGGCGAAGGTGAACGCGAGCGGGATGGCCAGCTCGAAGAGGCGGTCCAGCTCTGGTGGAAGCGGGGATTCGAGCCCCGCGAGCCTGGGCAGCGTTCGGAGGAAGACGTACGGGGTGACCCCGATCGCAAAGCCCCAGAGAAGCCACTTGGCCTGCTCCCGCTCACGGCTCAACTCCAGCTTTCGTCCGCTGCGGTAGAGGGCCAGACAGCCGAGACCCACCATCGAGACGAGGAAGACCTGCGCCAGGGAGCGCGGGAAGACGAAGCCCTGCCACAATGCCGGTCTCGGATCCGAGAAGTAGCGGAGCAAGGCGACCGTCTGCCATACGACGAGGACCGCGGCCGTGATCCAGAGCGCCCGCATGACCCCGGGACGCTTTTCGAGGAAGTTTCGCCGTCTCGGGAAGGTCAGCGCCATGCGAAAGAAGAACACGGGAAGGAAGGTCAGACACGTGATCCAGACGAGGGGCAGAATCGATTGATGCCACCCGAGGGCCCGCGGAAAATAGGCGCCGCCGACCATGATCGCGATGCCGTAGAGGAGCGTGCACCAATAGAGATCGCGAACGGGTCCTCGGTCGACGCGAGGGCAGAAGACGAGGAAGTTGACGGCGAAGAAGATCAGCCCTTCGATGAAA